>JBAXFZ010000070.1:0-13220 GCA_037139685.1 Bacteroidota bacterium | reverse complement strand
TTGAGTATTGCCGCGCGCACAAGGGACTGACGATTTACGGATTCGTCGTGCTCGGGGGCCCACCATTCTTCATTCATTCCCACTGCCTGCGATCCGGCGAGCCCATGCAACGCGTTGTATGCCTCCATCTCCTGCGGGATGCCGGTGCTGCTGCCGTTAGGTCCCCAGATGCACCCGCCTGTTGAATGGTGCAGGAAAATGCCGGAACGGAACTGGGCCGGGACCATTGAATGCAAGCCAAGGAGTACCGGCAATAAAATGAAAAGGAGTTTTTTCATAATCATTGGTTTTTCATTGTTTGACCATTGCTGCAAAAACCCTGTTTAATGCACCTTTGCAACACTATTACCACTCAGGTCCGGACAAAACCATACCGGACTGAAACGGGGAAACAGAATCCGTGCATCTGCAGCCAAATACAAAGATAATGGTTAAAATTATGGAAATCAAGACGGTAACAGAGGAAATAGGAAATTTAGAAATTTTCTAAATTAATCCAATGACTTATCAAAAGAGTGTTACCAGTCTATTCCGGCGGATTCCGCGTGGGCGGATTGCGGTGGTTATCAGGAATGGCGGAGGGCTACCAGCAGGGCCCCCGTGATGTAAGCGGCTACCCACCAGATGTAGGCCCCAAGCGAATACCAGTGGATTCCGCCCGTCACCTTTATGCCACGCCCGTTTTTCCTGTAAAATTGCCAGGCCAGGATTCCGTCGGTGAGCATCCCGGCCAGGGAGGAGTACCCAAGGATACCGTGCAGGGTAAAGGCACCGTGGCTTGATCCGAGGATCATGAAGGTTGTGGCTACAATGTCAAGGAAAACGCCAAGGGTGAGAAAGGTCAGCACCTTAGGTGTTATCAGCCGTTTGCGCTGTTCGGAGATTATGGCGACACTGTAACAGACCAGGGCCGACTGAACCGTAATGATACCGGTGAGAGAAAACAGATTCATATGGACGGATTAAGTTAATGGGGTTTTTGCCCCGTCAGGGTCTGAAACCCCGTCAGTGTGGTCGGAGCGGTCAACTTTTACAAGCGAATCAAACCATGACTGATCCGCTGCGAGCCTGTCGGAATTCCCATAGACACATAAATTATTTTGTGCCAGTATGTCGGATACCAGCTGGCTGAATCCGCGGATATCCTCTGCCGTTGTTGACAACACCTCATCGCGGTCATGCTGCATCTCTTCGGCGGTGCGCCTTGAGAAGAACATGCTCACCGCCTGGTCGCCTTTTTGTGAGGCAGTAAGCGGGGAGTCCATCTCTGAAATCGTACCGATTATGTAGCGGCTCATTAGTCTCGGGTCAGCATCAAATGTATCGAGGTACCCGGGAGTATTCCTGTAATTTTCAATAGTGTTTCCCAGGTTCGGATCGCGGTATGAGTTGAAGGTGAAATTACCCGATGGCGAAATGGAGCTGAACCCGCCGTAGGCTCCGCCGATCACCCTGATCCGTGTCTGAAGCCAGTCGGTCGAAAGCACCTGGTTCAGCACCCTCATTTTGGCGTTCCATGAATAACCAAGTTTCTTGAAGTTGTATCCACTCACGACATACTGCACGTTGGAAGCAGCCTGAAGCCCTTCATTCCTCCTGACAAGGTCAAAGTCCCATGAATTGTATCCCTGGTTGCCTTGTGACAACCGGCGTGCAAGGAAATTAAGGCCATTTCCGAAAACAACCTGGTCGCGCTTTTCACCGGTGTAGGATGAAATCAAGTTATTCCATGTAAAGAGCATCGAGGCAACTTTCTCCAGGTTTGAACAGATATCAGGAGCAACGGCATCAAAATTCCGGGTGAGATCCGATATGAACCAGTAGTAGGAGAGCCCCCCGGTCAATTCATTGAACATGCCGTTGTTGCTGTAATAAGAGGAGAGGCGCCTGCTTGCCACATGGTAACCGTTTCCCTTTACCTGGGAATCAAGTTGTGAATGATGGCGGAATAAAACAGCTTTCAGCCGGTCAACATCGCTGTAAACAGTGTTGCCGAGGATCTCCTCTCCCAGCTCAAAGAGCTTGCCTGTCTTGTAGTTCATGGCCTTCGACGTAACAACGAACTTTGGAATCAGCTGGTTGTCGTCGGCTTTGACATGGTAGGTGCGGAGTGAGGTGAAAAAACCACCGGTATGGATATTCAGCGCCTTGTTCAGATCGCCGAAGGTGAAGTTTTTTGTATTCAGCGACCCGATCATGTGCGACAGGAGCGATGCATAGGGAATCAGTTCCTGGGGCAGGACGCGGAGGTCGAAAAAGAGATTCACATACACCACATCGTTGGTGAACTCCTCGTGGGCAAGAACCGGGATCCCGGAGATATTCTGTTCGTCAACCCCGTACCACACAGCTTTAGGATCGATATCGCCGATTTCGAGCATGGGGATTGTTGCCAGGGCCTCGGGTGTGTCTTCCCGCTGCTGGTAGGCGATTAACGCCCCGGTTTCATCGATAAGCACATCTATTTCATTATCGCCCAGCAATGACCTGTGTGCCGAGAGTTCAGCCCCGACAATCTCCTGGCGGTCCTTCTCCAGCCCGGGCATAGGTTCGAGGCTTAGCAGCAGGGAGTGGGGATTGTCGAGAAAGCAGGTGGAGATGATCGTTTCGAGATAACTGGTCGTGAGCGCCTTCTTAACTTCTGCCAGTGCGGTTTCATATTCGAGCCCGGCAAGCGGGTCATCGGCAAAAAACCAGCAGGGGAGGGTCATATTCAGGAAGGTCAGCCCTTTCTGTGCATCATCGCCTTCGCGCAGGCGGAATTCGATGCGGTTAATGACCCCTTCGATCTCCTCTTTGTTCAGCCCTTCCGCAACAGCTTTTTCGAGCGTTCGGGTCACCACTTCCATGAACTTTTGCTTATCCGCAGGGTTGGCATTGATGGCGGCGATCTGTACGGCGTGCTGCTTGAAATTGGAAGAGGATGCCGATACATCCTGCCCGATGCCGGCTTCATGCAGTGCAAGGCGGATCGGGGCCGATTCCTGGTTGACAAGCACTTCGCATAATATATCGAGGGCCAGGGAAAGTGCCAGGTCGGTATTCTGGCCGGCTACGAAATTATAGGTCAGGAAGGTTTGATTGTCGACAGCCGAATCTTCCATCAGGGGATAATATTCCGTGACATCCTTCATTGCGGGAAAGGGGAGCTGGTCCTCAATCGTAATTTCATTTCCTGATATCCCGTATCTTGAAAGGTAGTCCGCATCTATGAATTCCAGTTCCCGGTCAAGATCGGCATTGCCATAGAGGAAAATATAGCTGTTCCCGGGATGGTAGTTTTTTTCATGGAACCTGATGAATTCTTCGTTTGAGAGGGTCGGAATGGCTTCCGGTGTGCCGCCTGACTCGAATCCATAGGCATTGTCGGGAAAGAGGTGTTTGAACACCTGGTACCACAATTCGCGCTGGGGGTTCGAAAACGATCCCTTCATCTCATTATAAACGACCCCGGTGTAATTCAACGGTTCATCCCTGCCGGTTAATTCATAATGCCAGCCCTCCTGTTTGAGGATCCTGATATCATCATAAATGAGCGGGTTGAATACGGCATCGAGGTACACATGCATGAGGTTGAAATAATCCTTGTCATTCATGCTGGCCACGGGGTACATCGTGTAATCCTTGGAGGTAAAGGCATTGAGGAAAGTGCTGAGGGAGCCCTTGAGCAGCACGTCGAAGGGGCTTTTTACGGGGAATGATCTCGATCCGTTCAGCACCGAATGCTCCATGATGTGAGGAGCGCCGTTATCCGATTCCGGGAAGGTTTTAAACCCGATGCTGAAGGTTTTATTGGTGTCGTCCGAGGCAATCTTCAACAGGCGGGCACCGCTTTTCACATGCTTGAAATAAAGGCAGTCGGCATGCAATTCCTTGATGTAACGCTGCTCTGCAAGCCGGAAACCATGGTAAATATTATCCTGGATATATGTTGTGGCCATAAATAAGTTTCAAATCGGTGACAAAGATAACGCAACATTAGGTAAACAAATTTGGCGCCGGGGATATATTTAATGATACTTTTATGTATTGCAGGAGCCTGTTTGCCTTGATAAACAACATGGTCAATGAGACCATCCACCACATGGACCGGGGATTTGCCTTCCACCGGAAGCTATGTTTGACCTTCCTTCATCCCTCATCCGGTTGCAGGACTTTCACAAAACCAATTCGTTTTCTCAGTTGTTCGCGATTGCTTCGAAATTCACAATTTCGCCACCTCGCCACCTCGCTACTTAATCAATCCCAATCCCTCCAGTGCGGAGGTGTCCTTTGGCTTATGAAGCAGCACTTTATTGAACATCACCTGGGCTTCGCGCAGTTTTCCAAGCTTGAAGTTTGTCCAGGCATACAAAATCATGCTGTCGTAATCGAACGGGTAGAGGTTGATCACCTTTTCCAGGTATTTTTCGGCTTTGGTAAAATCTTTCCTTCCGTAATAGATCGATCCCATCCGGTAATTGGCCAGGGTGTTCTGGGGGTCGATTACCAGGATGTCGTTGTACTGGCTGACCACCATGTCCCAGTTCCCAAGGGCTGATGCAGGATAGACATAGCCGAATTTCGGTTCGATGGCATAGGGCTTAAGTTTGATGGCCTTCTGGTAATAAGCGGCCGATTCGGTGAAGGAGCCGTTGAGGTAGGTTACCCATCCCAGCCGCAGGTTGATCTCATACGAATCCTCCTGGTAAATTGTCTTCATCGACGAGATGGCGTCGGTATAGTTTCCCCGGCCTTCATATTCCTGGCTTCTGGCGAAGGCTTCCTGGAGAGTGGCATAATTCGTCTGGCTGAAAAGACTGCAGGAGCAAATGATAAGCAGCGAGGTAGCGAGGCAGCGAGGCAGTGAAATTTTTTGCCTTTTACATTTTGCACTTTGCACTTTGCCTTTTGCATTTTGAACTTTGTTCATAGTTTCCATGTTATTCCTCCGATTAGGGTGTTTATGTTATATGGATTATTTTTTGTTTGCTGGGTCTCTTTCATTGTATGGGTGTCAGGGTCCTGTTTTTTGATATAATAGACCTGCTGGCTTTCCTTTTTGAAATACTGGTAAATGAGCGACAGTTGGATATGCTTTCCAACGACGAACACCAGGGTTGCCCCGCCGCGGTAATCGATGATATCGCTGTTGTTATAAACGACCGAACCATTGAAAATATTGGCATTGGTGTAATCGCCGTAATAAAAATTTGCCTCCCCCCACATCCAGCGGGTTATCTTCACACCAAGCACCTGGTTCAGGAGCAGCCGGCTGGTGGTACCCTGGACGAATCCGGTTGCCGAGGAGGTTCCGTAAAGATTGAAATTGCCAAGGGGATAGTAAGTAACCGCTATCGCGGCCTGCTTCTGGGTCTTCCCGTTCAGGTTCGACCAGCTGCCCGAAAGCGCAAATGTAAATCTCCTGAAGTCTTTCGAAATCCTTAAGGCGGCCACAAAATTGTCAATTGTTTTGTCTTTCCTGTCAAAGGAATAGTTGAGACGGGTAAACGGGAAGGTGTGGTAGGTGTTGTCGTAAGCAGTGTAAAAGGCAGTATCACGAACGGTATCCCTCCTGTAACCGGGATTAACCATGTTGTACCCGACGCGGATCCAGTGGAATGCAGGTGTGATCCTGATTCCCCATGGAAGGGAGATCGGAGCACTTATACATGCTTCATTCTGGGTGACATGATAGATGAAACTGGTATCATGTGTCACCCAGGGGAATGTGTAGTTGTAATTCCTGCCCCATGAAGAGTCTGAGATGCTTTGAAGATGGTCTTCGTTCCGGATATACTGGATATATTTTGTTTTGGTGAAATTGAGATGGTTGTATGCAAAAGAAAGCCCGACCCTGTTCGAGATCTTCAGCTTCAGCCCTAAATTGGCATAGTAGCTGTTTCCGTAAAGATCCCTTTCCCCGTAAATGCTGTCTTTTTCCATCATTGTCCCTAGATTTGAAGGCGACTTGTCGCTGCTGATGGAATAACCGCCTTCAAAATGCACCTCTTCCAGGAATCCGTGAGTTTCCAGTGCAGCAGCACGGTCCTCCGGAGCCGTGGCCGACCTCAACAAACGTGCCTCGTCGTGGCGGTTGGAGTAGTAGTAGGCCTGGTAAAGGTACCGGCCAATGACAGGATCCCCTGAATTGAACTGCCAGGCCTTTTTCAGGTGGATAATGGCCGGGATGTATTGTGTTCTTTCAAAATAGGAGATACCCATCCTGGCACGCAGATAATAATAGTCGATATTTTGACGAAGGGCCTGTTTCCCGACGATGATCACGCTGTCCCATTTTTTTTCCTGGAAGCAGCGGTACGTAAGGAGGTCGATAGTGGCAAAATCGAGATTCCGGGCAGCCATCATCGGGGTATAGATGAAGGATGCCAATATTGCAAGCATTAAGGTCAGTCTCTTTCTCATCTGCCGCTAACCAGTTTGACTTCGGTCTCTTTTTCATTCTCGTGTACGGTAAACCGTTCAAGTCCATGGCTCCCGACAAAAAGGTCAACCGACATCTGCCTTATCCTGTACCTGCCTATTCGGGCCGTAACCTCTGACCTGAGGTGGATATTGGTCTGCATAAGGGCATCCTCCATCCCCAGGTAGGTCAGGGCGTATTCCGACCGGGTGAAAAGCAGGAAGGGAGCGGCAAAGTCCTGGATAATACCGGCTAACCGGTTGTTGAAAGTATTTACGGGATAAAGGTCTTTAACAAGGAGATCCTTGTAGTAACCCATCATAACCTTAAAGGCTCCGAGGAAAAACTTAAAGAGAAGTGACGAACGGTTTCCCTCGAAAAAGGTGAAGTAATGGATGTCGCCGTCGTTTCGGAACCACGCCCGTGATTTTGATTTCTCACAGTAAATATAGGTCTGGTTCAGTGCGTCAACCCGTACCTCCCAGTCAATATGATATTCGGGGCCAACCGGGGGGGTGACGCTGAAAAGAAATTTCTGCCCCGGAATGAAGTGGAAGGCCTTCTGAAGTGATGCGTTTTTGCTGATATTTGAGACTATCACCTCGCTCTCGGGCGTTTCGTATGATTTTAACTCAAAAACATGGTCTTTATGCCTGATATAGTGGCTTACAGGATAGTCGAGGGTAGGCGAACCAATATAGGGAGTGCCCTGGATCTGGAAATGGAGGTGGGGCACGGGCGACCGGCCTGAATTTCCGCAGGCTGCCACCACCTGTCCCTTCTTGACTATATCCCCCGCAGCCACCTTGAAACTTCCTTTTTTCAGGTGTGACAATTTTGAGTAGAGCTGGTCGGCATGACGCAGAATGATGGTATTGCCCCAGTTGTGTTCGAGGTCCACCCGGCCGATCTCATTTTCCTCCACATCGTCGGTGATCTCCTCAACCTGCCCGTCGGCAGGGGCAATAACCGGTTTGTTGTAGGCATAATACTGTTCATAACTGCTCCCGTCGCCGGCATATGTCTTCCCTTGTTCATCCGTCACCTCGAAATCCCAGGCATGGCGCCATTCCCCCTGGTGGGTGAACGGGCCATCGTGACCCTGTGTCACTTTCCATTCGCCCCAAAAGGGCAGCACAAAAGGATAATAGAGTGATTTGCCGAAGCGGGCCTTGTAATTCACATGTGCATACAGGTTTTTTTCGGGGGAGTATTGCTGGTAGGCCACCAGCTCCGGCTTGTCAAAAAACCGCTCGCGGAATTTCAGGGCATAGAGGAATAAAAGCACTACCAGGTTGAATGGCAGGGAATAGACCGATAGCTGGAAGATCGAGAAAATCGCCTGGGTGCTGGTTAGGATGATAGAGATGATGGGAGTAAGGAGGATCACCCATAAGAAGGACCATCTCGACGGGATGATGAAAAATCCGCCAACTGCGATCGAAGTAAGGATAAAGTTGAAACCTATAAAACTATAGCTGAGCTCATGAATGTCGGCTCCGATAAAATAATAGTACGCGTATGCTGAAAAGAAGCCAAGCAGTGAAAGCATGAAGGCGATCCTCGAATATATCAGCAATCCAAGGGCAATCAGGATACCGGCAAAGAGATGATATTGAAAAAAGATGGCCCCCAGGGATGTAAAATAGAGCCGCACCGATTCAGGGATGCCTATGTCTGTGAGCCAGTTGTAGGAGGCCACCATGTGCCTGCCCCCCAGGGTGAACATTTCGTTGGTCATGTATATCCCCCGCTCGCTTACCTGCAGTGCTGTAAACTGCCTGGTGGCAAGGCTTACAAACCATGTCCCGATTAAAAAGGATAGACTCAGGAAAGGCAATCCGTATTTCCCGATCACACCTTCCATCCATACAGTCAGGAAAAGCGTCAGAAGTGAGGCAAATCCCAGGATGATGAAGAATTGGGGCCCGGGCTGGTAAAATACCCCGAGCCCGAGGCCTACCAGCAAACTGTTGAATCCGTAATAACCCCGTTTGATCTTCACCCGGTTGAGTCCCATCAGGTAGGCAACCGTATTCGAAACGAAAACGGCCATGATCCCGCTGACTCCCGCCCACAGGTCGAAAAAAGTGACCATTACCAGGATCATGGCGAAGATCCGGCTGTCGGAAAAGAAGATCTGGGTATAACTGTTCAGCACACCCGACAGGAAGGAAGGAAAGGTATTTGTCAGTTTTTTAAAGGTCAAGGGCGGGTAAATTACGGTTTACGAAATATTAATTGCTGCAGGGGGCTAACATCAAATAATCATTTAGTTGCGACATGCAGCACCACTTTTTTAATTCTCCTCATTTATTGAATTTTTCCAGGTGGACCGGCACCTTCTCCATGCTGTTCATATTAGCGAGCGACTCTTTGCTGCGGACCAGGTGGACCTTCTCATCCATGTCGATCAGCACCACGTTGGGGCGGAGTGTGATAAACTGCATCCACTGCGTCATATTGTAGGCGCCCACATTATGGATAACAACGTGTTCGCCCTTGTTCAACAGGGGCAGGCTGGTGCTTTCACGGATCACGTCGATGTTCATGCAGAGCGGACCATACAGGCACGTGTCCTCCGAATAGTGGGTGAATGATTGGGCCGGGGTGATTTTATGGTCATACCAGAAGGAGGTGAACAGGATGTTGACCCCCACGTCGAGGATGGTGTTGCGGCGGCCGGTGCTGGAACGCTTGTTCGAGATGACCGATCCGACCAGGAAACCGGCTTCGTCGACCAGGGCACGCCCGGTTTCAAGAATCAGCAAAGGCAGCTTGTCTTTCTTGAAATTGCTGTTGATCAGTGCCGTTGAGATGGCCTCGGCAAAGTCGTCGAACGACGGATTCGTGTCATTACCGGGAAGATAGGCCCCTTTCAGGGTGTTTTTCGAGGCAAAACCGCCGCCCATATCGATATACTTGATCTCATGCTTGAATTTCTGTTCAAGGGCCAGTGCCAGTTCAGCCAGTTTTGCCGCAGCAATGCCATAGGCAAACGGGGAAAGCATGAATGTGCCGATATGGCAATGCAGCCCGACCAGCTCCATTTTTTCCGAATGCATGATCTTGTTGATGGCATCCCACGCCTGGCCGTTCTCGTAATTAAATCCGAAGCGGTCCCACATTGGATATACACCCGTGTCCATGTTTACCCTGATGGCCACCCTGGGGCGTTTGTCAAGCTTTTCGGCCAGTTCGGTAATCGAGTAAAGTTCATCGAGATGGTCGATATGGATCAGTGAATCATTTGTGATGGCCTTCGTAAGGTCGTTTTCACTCTTGTCGGGTCCGTTGAAGATGATCTTACGGCCGTCGACGCCCAGGCTTATAGCCTTGTCATATTCGAAACCCGATACCACCTCCGCCCAGGAGCCCTCCTGGTGGAAGATACTGCAAACGGCATTTAGGTAATTGGTCTTGTAAGACCAGGCAAACTGGACCCTGGGATAGCGTGTTTCAAATGATTTCCTGGCCTTCCTGATGGTGTTGCGGATGGTCTTTTCAGAAATAACAAACAGTGGGGAACCATAGGTCTTGATCATGTCGCTCACCGAAACGCCGTCGATGTGGGTCATCGGTTCATATTCTGTTCTTGTTCCGAACTTATTCGGCATACCGGTTTCAAGTTTCTTAATTACCGGGCGTTCATATCTTAATTTGCTCATCTCTCTTTACGAATTAACATTAAAAGTAATAACCATAAATTATTAACCGGTCGCTGACCGCGCCTATAGCTCCCCGTATATGCTGATCTGTTCAAACTCCTCGCGGTCAACGATCATATCCCAGGAATAACGAACAAACATCTTTCCAACAGTATAGCTGTCAAATGGCTTCACTTTGTCGCCCATGGCCAGGCAGACAAGTGCCTCCGGGATATTCTGACCCACGCCGACGGCGAGGTAGATCCATGCCGGCAGCCGTGGGTTGATCTCAAGCAGGTATAACTCGCCATCCTTGTTTTTCATCAGTTCAAGTTCAAAGCCTCCACGCCATTTGGTATTCTTCAAAAACTTCCTGGTCATGTCGAGCATCTTTTCGTCGGAGATGGAGATTCCGCCCCAGGCTTTGCCCTTGTCGGTGATGTACTGTTTCCGCATCGGAACGGCCGCGATAGTATTGCCCTTCCCGTCACCAAGGCCGGTGATGTTGAATTCGGTGCCATGGATAAATTCCTGTATGATGATTGGAAGGCCCCATTTTGCGCTGATCTTGTTAAAGTAGCTCTTCACCTGTTCAATGCTGTAAGCAATGGAAGCGTCATAAAATTTACCCTTTACGATCATCGGGAAGGAGAACTCCGAAGGCAGGCTGTGTACTGTATTCAGGTCATATAGTACCTTGCTGTGGGGTACGCTGATACCGTATTTCTTGCCGAAATCGTTGAGGTTTACCTTGTGACGCTCTTCAAACTGGTGCATGGTGGGCAGGAACATGTGAATGCCCATGGCTTTGAGTTTGGGTTCCAGTTTAATGAATGGGTAGAGCTCTGCGTCGAAATTTGGAATGATGACATCCAGCTTCTCCTTTTCGTGGATGTATTCCAACCGTGCCAGCAGGGTGTCTGTTCCTGCAGCCGGATAGGGAATCGAGTAGGTTCGTGCCACAAGGTCATGCATGTAAATGCCGGGTTCAAGCGATTCGTATGAAAGCCCGATAATGTTTACATCAAACGAAGCAGCTTCATGAAGCGCCCTGATCACCGACACTCCCGGCCCGGGCGAGTCGATGGCGTTAAGGCCTGTGACGGCTATGTTAAGCTTTCGTTTCTTCATGGCTTTCGAGGAGGTTGTGATGTTCAAGTATCCCTATAAAATCGTGGTAATCCTTTTCAAAGGTGGTTTTGTCGGTTGAATATTTCCCGAGTATGGATTTACTGATCTGTTCCGGGTCTTTATCTTCCCTGATGAGGTTGAGTATCTCAACCCCGATCGGGTTCACGGAATATGATTCTCCCGTTACCGGGTTGAACAGCAACCCGGCCTCGCTGACAGCAACATTCTTTCGCAGTTTCATGGATTTTGGTTTTTTATATGCAGAGACGTGGCATGCCATGTCTCTGCATTCATTCACATTGCAATATTACATAAGCCCCCCGGGGCGGCTGTTATACAATTTCGGAAAGATTGTACAAGATTTTAATACAGGTTGGAGGCCTTTTCTGAAAATTTCCTGCGCGGGAGGGGATTTAAACGATTTTGTCAAGTCCTTTACGCCCGGATGAGGGGTTAACCTTGTATTCGGTCACCGAGATGCCGGTAATTGATTTAAACTGCGTGGAAAGATACTGAACGCTGCTGTATCCCATCATGTAGGCAATTTCGCTGAGGGTCAGCTCGTTGTATTCAATCAGCTCTTTGACCTTTTCAATTTTATGGAGGATGGTGAATTTTTCAAGCGTGGTGCCTTCATGTTTCGAAAAAAGCGATGAAATATAGGGATACGACATGCCGAACCGCTCGACCAGGTAATCTGAATTTCGCACCATGGCGTTGTAGGTGGAATTATGCACAAGTTCAATTACGGCAAGTTTGATCTCCTCCACAACCATTTTTTCTTTCTCACGGATGATCTCAAACCCGTAACCCTCCAGGATGGCCTCGATCTTCTTCCAGGTTATCTTCAGGGGGTCGTGCGACAGGACAAGGGTGCCAAGTCTGATATCATGGATCTCGATTCCGTCAACAGAAAGCTCTTTGCGAAGCAAATGAATGCAGCAGCTGCATGTCATGTTCTTCACACGAATCGTTCTTTCGGGATTTCCTGTTTTTTTCTTCATGGATAGGGATTATACGAGATCATACCGGTATGAATCCTGGCGGATAAAGATGAACAACAAGACAGTGAATGCCCACATGGAGGAACCGCCGTAGCTTACAAAGGGCAGCGGGATGCCGATGACCGGCACCAGCCCCAGGGTCATCCCGATGTTGAGGGCAAAGTGGAAGAAGAGGATAGAGGCCACGCCATAGCCATAAAACCTGCTGAACCGCGACCGCTGCCGTTCAGCCAGCAGGATGATGCGTGTAAACAGGCCCAGGTACAGCAGGACCACTACCGAAGATCCCAGGAAACCCCACTCTTCCCCCACCGTACAAAAGATGAAATCGGTGCTTTGCTCGGGTACGAAGTTGTATTTCGTCTGCGTTCCCTGCAGGAATCCATTCCCGTAAAACCTTCCTGAGCCGATGGCAATGAGGGATTGGTTTACATTGTAACCGGCACCCCTGAGATCGATGACCTGCCCGAGCAATACATGGATACGGTTCCGCTGGTGAGGTTCAAGAATATGATTCACGCTGTAATCGACAGAATAGACAAACCCGAGCGAACCCATAAATACGGCACTTATAAGGACGATGGTGCGCAGTTTCCGGTTGCTGTAAAAATAAAATCCCCCTGCAATTGCAAGCATAATGGCTACCAGGATGAGTTTTGGAACCAACAGCGCCAGGATCCCCATGACCGGGAGCACGATAAAAGCCAGCGGGATGAACCCGGTGATCCCGGCACGGTAAAGGACTATCACCAGTGCCAGGAATACAATGGCCGACCCCGCATCGTGCTGCAGGAGTACGACGATGGCCGGTACAAGAATAATCGACGAGGCAATGAAAAGGCTGCGAAACCTCGACATGTTTACATCGAGCGTGCTCAGGTATTTGGCAAGCGCCAGGGCTGTGGCCATTTTAGCGAATTCTGCCGGTTGGATGCCGAATCCTCCGATGGCAAACCAACCCTTCGACCCGGCAACTACCCAGCCTTTTTCGCCACCAGATAAGACCTTGACAGACTTCTTGGTATCGTCGCCACC
>JBAXFZ010000069.1:0-13252 GCA_037139685.1 Bacteroidota bacterium | reverse complement strand
TATCACTCCTGCCTTCCCCTTCGGGTTCGGGCTCTCGTACACTACTTTTGCCTATTCCGCAATGGTTGTGGCCAAAGCTCCCCAGGACCAGTACATGGTTAAAATGAGGGTGAAAAACACGGGTAAAGTTGCCGGAAGTGAAATAGTTCAGCTCTATGTAGCTGATGGCCACAGCCTGGTGCCAAGGCCGGTCAAGGAACTGAAGGGTTTTGCCAGGGTGATGCTTGCCCCGGGACAGGAGAAAGAGGTCAGGTTCATGCTCAATTCCAGGTCTTTTGCTTACTATGATGTTGCCGGCAAGCAATGGAAAGTGGAGCCCGGCACCTTCACACTGATGGCAGGCAGTTCGTGCGCCGATATCAGGCAAAAAATTAACCTGTTGGTAAAATAGCTTTTAAGGCTGTTTCCCTTTCTTTACTCCCCAGATGGTGGCGTGAAGGAGGCGGAGGCGCTACCCAGATTCATGAATCCAGACCGCCTGTTTCTATCTTTGTTTCTTGTTTTCATACTGGCTGTCATGGCCCCCTTGCAAGGCCAGTCGACCTACCAGGTAAGGCATTATTCCAGGCAGGATTATCATGCAGGAAGCCAGAACTGGTCGGTCGATACCGACGAGGAGGGGAATGTTTACGCAGGCAACAACGACGGTTTGCTGATTTTTGACGGCACGCATTGGACAACCTACCGCAACCCGGGCCAAACAATCGTCCGTTCGGTTTACCATGCCCCCGACAAGCGAATATATACCGGCTCCTATGAAGAGTTCGGGTATTGGGAGTACGACAGGGGGCGGGAACTGATCTACCATTCGCTGAAACCGCTTTTGCACGGTGTTACGTTTCATAACAGCGAGATATGGAAAATCGTTGAATGCGGAAACAGGATCTATTTCCAGGGCTTCTCATCGCTCTTTGTCTACGATCACCAAACCGTCAGGGAGATCACCCTGCCTGGAAGCGTGGTCTTTCTCCTGAAGGCACGCAACAGGTTGTTTATCCAGGCGGTTTCGGGCAATTTGTTCGAGATCATCCGGGATAAACTCTGTGAAATCACTGGTTGCGGGTTACCCGGCGGTACCGAGGTTAAAACAATACTGCCCTATTCAGACAACTCCTTCCTTATCGGGACCACCTCCGACGGCTTGTTCCTTTTCGATGGCCATCATGTCACACCATGGAAAACAGAAGCAAATGAGATTTTAAAGGAATGCCAGATAAACAACGGCATCGTATCAGGCGATCGCCTGTTCTTCGGGACCATTGTGAAGGGGCTCTTTATCCTCGATATGAACGGGAAGATCGTAAATCATCTTCACAATGAAAATTCCCTTCAGAACAACACGGTTCTTTCCCTGAGTGCCGACAGGAACGGCTCAGTCTGGGTCGGGCTCGACAGGGGCATTGACAATCTTTCGCTTAATGCACTGCTTGACATATACCAGGAAAAGGGGGAACAGCTGGGAGCCGTTTATACTGCCGCCCTGAAGGATAACATCCTCTATCTCGGCACTAACAGGGGTGTGTTCACATTTACCGAGGATAAGCAATCGGGGTCGTTCAGGTATCATGGTTTGATGGATAAATCGCAGGGGCAGGTTTGGGAATTGAAAATGCTGGGAGGGAACCTGTTCTGCGGACATACTTCCGGCACTTTTATCGTGGAGGGCAACACGCTCAAACGAATCTCGACCGTTAGCGGGGGATTCAGCCTGAAAAAAATTGAACACAACGGGAATGATTACCTCATTCAGAGCACCTATTCCCCGCTGGTTATATACAATCATACAGGTAAGGAATGGGAATACGGGCACCAGGTCAAAGGATACCTTGAGCCCTCGCGCTTTCTGGAAGTGGACCATCTTGGGAATGTATGGATCGGACATGCGGTAAAGGGGCTGTACAAGCTCCAGTTATCGGCGAACCTTGACAGCGCGGCCTCCCTGGTCAGTTTCGGTATAAAGGACGGGCTCCCCTCCGATTTCAATATCCATGTATTTAAAGTGTGCAACCGGGTGGTCTTTACCACCGGGACCAGCCTTTATACATGGGATGACCTGGAAAACAGGATGATGCTCTATTCGGGATTGAACAGCCAGCTCCATGGTTTTGAAGCCGCTACCCAGATAGTACGAATCACCGACACCCAATACTGGTTTATCCGGAAAAACGATGTGGCCCTGTTTGAGATAAGGGAAAACAGGGCTGCCATGTTGTTTCGCCTTTTCCTGCCGGTTTACTCGTTAAACATGGTTGACAATTATGAGAATATCGTGCCGCTCGACAAAGACCGTGACCTGATATGCCTTGACAACGGGTTTGCCATTTTTCATACCAATATGTTAAAACAGGATGTCAGGGAGAAAACCCAGCTGCTGTTCAGGGATATTTTTACCTGGGATTCAGATGGCAACAAAAAGCGTGTATTGTACAGCAGCACTCCGCTTACAATTTCGCATGCATGGAACAATCTTTCAGTCTCTTTCACATGTATCAACAGCAGGCATCTCACGAAGTTATACCAGTACAGGCTGACGGGAATTGAAACAGGATGGAGCGATTGGACCGAAAAGGCGGATATCACCTACACCCGGTTGCCCAAGGGGGATTATACATTCCAGGTCCGCACGCTGACCGACAAGGGCCAGCCAACCGAACCCATTTTGCTGCAGTTCAGGGTGACCGCGGCCTGGTACGCCAGCGCTGCTGCCTACATTTTCTACCTCCTTCTCGTTGCAGGCGCCACGCTGTGGAGCCGGTACATCTTCCGGCGCAGGCTTGTCAGGCACCATGAAAGGTTGCGGCGTGAAGATGAAGCCATTGCCCAGCTTGAAAAACAGCATGCCGAGCAGGAGATCATCAAACTGCAGAATGAGAACCTTCAGTCGGAAATATCCCACCAGAACATTCAATTGGCCGATTCCACGATGGCGATCATAAAAAAGAATGAGTTGCTTATAGAGATCAAAGATGAGCTCGACAGTCAGCGCAGCCGGTTAGGCAAAGACTATCCCCAGCGGTATTTTGAACGGTTGCTTACTCTGATCAATAACAATATTTCCAACGACAATGACTGGGCCGTGTTTGAAAAGCTTTTCGACCAGGCCCACGAAAATTTCTTCAAACGGCTTAAATCAGCCTATCCCGACTTAACGCAGAGTGATCTTAAACTTTGCGCCTATCTTAAACTTAACCTCACATCAAAGGAGATAGCGCCACTGCTCAACATCAGTTTCCGGGGTGTTGAAACAAGGAGATACCGCTTGCGCCAGAGATTATCCCTGGGTTCGGATAACAACCTGGTTGAATTCATCATGCAATTCTGATATGCTGAATTTCTTATGGCCCTGGAAACCTCTCCCTGCGTTGCGGGTGCGCAATTTGTAAATATTTGTATGATAAAAAGATAACTATCATCAGATTCCTCTTGAAGTAGTTCTGGCGTATTCGTATATTTGTGCTTCACCGGCATGATGTAACCGTGTACAGAAGCAATTTCAGCCATATGTTAAATTTTAGTTATTTTTTTTGTTACTTGCGATCTCAAACATTAAGAAAAACAGTTATTATGCAAAATTTTACTAATGATTTCAGACTTCCTGGAAAAATTGCAGGCATGTTGATCCTCATTATTTTTGCAGGATTCGGGATGAGTGCTTCGGCGCAGGTTCGAACGATAAAGGGAACGGTGACGGCCGCAGATACCCGTGAAACGCTGCCGGGAGCAACAGTCCTGGTGAAGGGTTCCACCCTTGGCACCGTCAGCGATATCTCCGGGAACTACACGCTAAAAATTACCCAGCCAAACACAGTTCTCACCATTTCATACCTGGGGTATAATACCCAGGATGTTGTTGTTGGCGATAAAACTGTAATCGATGTTGTCCTCGAACCCAAAAAAACCACGCTCGATGAGCTGGTTGTGATCGGTTACGGTACCGTTCGTAAAAGTGATTTATCAGGTTCGGTTGGCAGTGTGAAATCTGAAGACATTACAAAGATCACAGCTTTGAACCCGGTCCAGAGCCTCCAGGGGAAGGTGGCCGGCGTCCAGGTGACAAGCACCTCCGGAACCCCGGGCGAATCGCCGGTGGTCAGGATCAGGGGGGTGGGTACCTTTAACGAATCCTCACCGATTTATGTGGTCGACGGGATTATCCTCAACAGTATCTCTTTCCTTAACTCCGCCGACATCACCTCCATGGAGGTGCTTAAGGATGCCTCCGCCACGGCCATTTACGGATCAAGGGGTGCAAACGGGGTTATCATGGTAACCACCAAACAGGGTAAAATAGGCCAGGAAAAAACCGCTTTCAGCTTCACGGGGGAGATCGGTATGCAAAACCTTGCGAAAAAAATTGATCTTCTGAACGGTCATGACTTCGCCATGATTGCAAATGAAATTTCACCGGGGACCTACAATAATATTGATGTAGTTCCAAACACCGACTGGCAGAAAGAGGTATTCCACGCCGCGCCGATCTATAATTTTCAGCTTTCGGCCTCGGGAGCCACAAAGAACATGCAGTTCTACATCAGCGGCGGATATTTCAAGCAAGAGGGGATCATCGAAAAGTCTAAGTATGAACGGATCACCCTCCAGCTGAACAATACCTATATTTTGTCGTCACATGTCAAACTTGGCAATACAATTACTTTGTCGCCTTACAACCAGCGGGTTGCCCCTGATGTGACCTGGGCAGTTTACCGGGCAAAGCCCACTTTGGAACCATACCATTCTGACGGTTCATTCGGCGCGATTCCCGGCGTGGGAAACCCACTGGCCGACCTTGCCTATTCGAACAACTACAACAAGGGATTAAAGGGGGTCGGGAACCTTTATGCAGAGATCTCCTTTCTGAAATCCTTTGCCTTGAAATCAAGTTTCGGACTTGATGCCGAATACAACAAATCGGAGAATTTCACCCCCGCCTTCACGGTTTATAATGATGACGGAACGATATCCCAGCAGCAGCACCCCCTGAGCACCCTCTCGAAGGGAATCAGCGACAACCTTACCTGGCTGTGGGAAAACACCCTTACCTACCAGAAAGAGATAAAAAAACACTCCATCAATGCCGTTCTGGGATATACCATGCAAAACACCTCATCCACGGCCATGGGGCTGCTGGGATCCAATATTCTGAGGGATAATCCCAATTTTTGGTACATCAACCCGAACAACATTTATGACCCTTCCAACAATGTCAACAATATCAACAGTATTTACGACAATGTGGATATCAACATGAATTATTCGATGATCTCTTACCTTTTCAGGGTCAATTATGTATTCAACAAGAGATACATCCTGACCGCAACATTCAGAAGCGATGGATCTTCGAAATTCAGCGACAATAACAAATTTGCCAGTTTCCCTTCATTTGCAGCCGCCTGGAACGTAAACCAGGAGAATTTCATGAAGAACCTGAAATTTATCAGTAAACTCAAATTAAGGGGTAGCTGGGGAAAACTCGGAAACGACAAGATCCCTTACGACAGGAGATACGCCAAGGTTGAATCGAACATCATTACAATCATCGGCACCAATGGGTCGCCTAACTCCGGCGCCTCTTACGGGGTAAACGGGAATCCCGCCCTCAAATGGGAGGTGACCACCCAGACCGACATCGGGCTCGAGGCGAGCATGTTTGGCGACCGGCTTACCTGTGAGGTTGATTACTACAACAAAAAGACCGACGATATCCTCATCGACCTTTCCACCCCCGGATATTTCGGGAACGGACCCTATTCAAAAGTGACCTACAATGCCGCTTCGGTCTTGAACAGGGGTTTTGAGTTCAACCTTGGCTGGCGCGACCAGGTTGGCAAGGTTAAATACAACATAAGCGTAAACGGAACCACCATTCACAACGAAGCTTTGAAAATCGGGGGAAGCTACGGTGTTGATTCGGTGCTGATCGGGGGATACCTGGCAAATGGAATCCCGGTTACCCGCAGTAAAGTAGGGCTGCCCATCGGTGCATTTTACGGTTATAAGACCGATGGCATTTTCCAGACACAGGCCGAACTCGATGCCACGCCGCATGATGCGCAGGCGGGAGTGGGCGACCTGAAATTCGTGGATGTGAATGGCGACGGCAAGATTGACGGCCGCGACCGAACATACATAGGATCCCCCATCCCAAGCTTCATTTTCGGATGCAATTTCGGACTTGAATATAAAGGGATCGATTTCTCTTTCAATATCCAGGGTCAGACAGGAAATAAAATTTTCAATGCCAAAAATGCGGTACGGCCCGATCCATATAATTTCGAGTCGAATGTGCTGAACAGGTGGACCGGTCCCGGCACATCGAATACCGAGCCACGCGCATCCTTCGGGGGATATAACTACACGCCGTCGGACTACTTTATCCAGGACGGGTCGTTTATCCGCCTGCGGAATATTATCCTCGGTTACACCCTCCCTGCCAAAGCGTGCAAAAAAATCGCGATGCAGACCATCAGGGTTTATATAAAAGCCGACAACCTCTACACCCTGACCAAATACTCAGGCTATACACCCGAAATTGCCAGCGGAAACGTTATTGGCAGCGGGATTGACGGCGGAGTCTATCCCATAACGGCAGTCTTTTCTTTTGGAGTAAATTTAAATTTTTAAAAAGATGAAAGCATTAGCAAAACTGATATTTGTCCTCCCGGTATTCCTCCTTCTGGTGGTTTCTCCCGGTTGCAGCAAATTCCTGCAAAAGGACCTGCAAAGCGAACTTACCCAGCAATCGTTTCCGTCGTCGGCTGCCGACGCCTTACTTGCCACCAACGCAACCTATGAAATTTTCAGGGACTGGTATTATAATTCCGGGGGATATCCCATCCTCGACATCATGTCGGATGATGCCCGGAAAGGCAGTAACCCCGATGACCAGCTCAACACGGTAGGGCCTTACGATGTATTCACCTTCTCAGCCACCCAGGACGGGCTTGACCGCTGGTGGAATACCCTCTATGTAGGGGTTAAACGGGCCAACTTGGTCATTCAGTTCGTCCCCGGACTCAATATGGATGCCGCACTTAAAACCCGCTACGTGGCCGAAGCCAAATTTATCCGCGCCATGATGTACTTCGATTTTGTAAGGGCATGGGGAGGAGTACCCCTGGTTACAGATGTGAATCCCCCCCAGCACCTGGCGCGTGCAACAAAAGATGCGGTTTATGCGTTGATCCTTGAAGATTTGAATTTTGCAGCAGATAATCTTCCGTTGCGGAGCGGATATACCGGAACAAACCTGGGCCGGGCTACAAAAGGCGCCGCCCAGTCGTTGCTGGCAAGGGTTTATCTCTTTCAGCACGATTTTGTAAATGCCGAAAAATATGCCCTCGAGGTGATCAATTCCGGAGAGTACGGGTTGGAACCTGTATATGTCGATGCCAATGGCAGTGCGGGAAACAACGGGATCGAGTCGATATTTGAGGTTGGGGCGATACAGGTTGAAAATACTGAAGGCGGCGGTGCCCAGTATGGAAATGTGCAGGGAGTAAGGGGAACACCAAACCGGGGATGGGGTTTTAACAGGCCATCCGTCGACTTCAGGAACTCATTTGAATCGGGTGATCCCAGGTTTAAGGGCACAGTGATTGACCTTGGAGATGTGCTGGATGGGGTGACGGTAGTTGGAGACGGTCCAACGCCCGACGTTACCAAGGATTCGCATGGCAATATTATTGAAGTTGAATGCTATAACCGGAAAGTATGGGTGCCTGGCGACAACACCACCACACAGTGGGGTTACCACCGCAGGCTCATCCGCTACGCGGATGTGCTCCTGATGGCAGCCGAAGCATTGAATGAAAACGGCAAGCCCGCAGAGGCGCTTACATACCTGAATTCGGTTCGCGAGCGTGCCCGGCAGGGAAATGTCAGCATTTTACCCGATATCACTACTACCGTGAAAAGCGAACTCAGCGATTTCATTGCTGCTGAACGCAGGCATGAACTCGGTATGGAGGGTTGGCGTTTCTGGGACCTCGTAAGGACAGGAAAAGCCGGCACCGTGCTCGGACCGCTTGGTTTTGTAGTCGGGAAACACGAATTGCTGCCAGTACCCCAGAGCGAAATCGATATTTCACAGGGAAGTTTAACGCAAAATCCAAATTGGTAAATAAATTGTTTAACTCTAAATTTTAATCAAAATGAAAAAGCACATTGTATTACTGAACTCTTTGCTGATTGCAATGGCACTGCTCATCGGGTTCGCCGGTTGCAAAAAGAAAACCACCGATTTTACGATGACGGGCCTGAAGGCCGGGTCTATCGATATGAACGGGGCAACTTCTCCGTCGGGTGTTCCGGTGAATCCGAGTATTGTTGCGGTATTTTCAGCCGATGTGGATGCCTCTTCCGCGTCAGCATCGACGATCACTCTTGTGAGGAGCTATGACGGCGCCAGTGTTGCTTTGCAGATAAGCGTAAGCGGAAGTTCCGTTACCATCGTTCCCGCAGTCGCCCTCTCGCAGGGGAGCCTCTATAAACTCAGTTTTAAAAGCGGTCTTAAATCAACCGATGGCACCTCCTTTTCCGGGGCTGACCGTACATTCACAACAGCAGGATCATTCGTTCCGGACGGAATGGTTGCCTACTATAATTTTGAAAATACCACTGCCGATGCTCTGAATAACTACCCCCCAAAGGCGGGCGGCGTCATCGATGTCTCCTATATGCCCTCCTATTCAACAAATGCAGGGTCGGCCGGCAAATTCAACGGGACGACTACCCTCATCGAAATACCAAACGGCGATGCGCTTGAATTATCCAGCGATTTTACAGTTTCGTTCTGGATCAAGGCCGACTCATCCAAACATGGCCAGTTCGTAATGGGACTCGCCGGATGGTACGGCTTCCAGTTTGAGATGGGCGAAGATTATTCATGGTGCAAACTTGCTGCACAATACAGCACAGATACAATCCCTGCAACAAAATCCGACGATCTCTTTTTCCCGGGAGATGGCAAAACCAAGGATAACGGAGGCTGGAAAGGATGTACCTTCTGCAAGGATCTTACAGGATCTGGAGGTGTTAAATACCTGCTTGCCGCAAAATGGGCTCATGTTGTCTGCCGTTTTAAAGGTTCGACAAGGATTGCAACCATGTTCATCAATGGTGAAAAGATGAAGGAGCAGGACTACAACCTCTTCGACACCCCCATGACCCATGTAAACGGGCTGAAATACAACGGGGCTGCCGGAAACAACGCCTTCGTGTTTGGTTTCATCCAGGATAAGGAAAACCCAACAATCGGAGATGCCTGGGCCGACTATTCCAACCCGGCTAACAAACACTTCAAGGGTCTGCTCGATGATGTCAGGTTTTTCCACAAGGCCCTGACGGAACTTGAGGTTCAGATGATGTACAACTCGGAAAAACCGTAACCTTTTCAAATGAGGGGTCACCAGGGAGGATTTGAATTTTCACAATCCTCCCTGGTGCTTTCCCTGATTTCAGTTCACAACTTAGAGATCCCGGTTGCCGGGATGCCTGCCTTTTTAATCCGAAATTTTTTCATCCAATGCGCTCCGCTAGCCTGTTCCTGATAATTATTTCCATTTGCCTGCTGACGGGGAGCTCCTGTAAAAAGAAGGCTGCAGCCGACCCCGGCACGATGCAGCTTAGCTGGACAAAGGTAGGGTCTGTCCTCCTGGTTTACCAGGGGAGCAATAAAAACATTCCTGCCGACAGCATCATCACCATTGCTTTCAACAGCAAACTTGATGCAGGTACGGTGAGCGACGCCATCGTTATAAAAAAACCGGACCAGTCAAAAGCCGGTTTCAGGATCACCCTTTCAGGCGATCTCACCACAATAAGGCTGGCCCTGAGCCAGCCGCTGGAATATCTCACATCCTATTCCCTCCAGGTCGGTTCAACAATCAAGGGTTCAAACGGCGAGTTGTTTCCTGGTGTTGAATATGCCTTCACAACCCTTCCCGGTGCCATGAAGGTCGAACAGGCAACGATCAACGGCGTTGATTTTCGTACTCCTGCCGTTCCAAGGAATATTGACTGGAAATCGGTGAGCATCCAGGTGCGTTTTTCGATGGCTGTTGATACAGCCGGGTACAAATCATGTTTCGTGCTTTCAGGAAACATCCCGTTGAGCTGTTCCCTCTCTGCCGACCAGAAGACCGTGACGGCACAAAGTACAAAACCGCTGGCAGGTGTTGCAAAATATACTTTTGCCGTTACAAGCGATCTCAAAGCTAAGAACGGCTATACTTTCGACGGTTTTCTCAACTCCTTCTATACAGCGCTCGATACCACCCCGAAATTCCCGGTAATCACCGATGATGAGCTGCTAACACTCATCCAGCAAAAAACATTCAGGTATTTCTATGACTTTGGTCATCCCGCAAGCGGCATGGCCCGGGAACGTAACAGCTCCGGCGATATCGTCACCACCGGTGGCTCCGGGTTCGGGGTCATGGCCCTGGTGGTAGGAATGGACCGCCACTTTATTACCAGGGACGACGGTCTAGCAAGGCTTGGCAAAATTCTCACATTCCTTGAAACCTGCGACCGTTTCCATGGTGCATGGCCGCACTGGATAAACGGGGCAACGGGAAAAACAGTGCCCTTTACGACCCAGGACGATGGCGCCGACCTTGTAGAAACCTCCTATATGGTCGAGGGACTGATTACTGTTCGCCAGTATCTCGCGCCGGGTGTTCCCGGAGAACAGCTGCTGATCGACAGGATCAATGTTCTGCTCAACGGTGTTGAATATGACTGGTTTACCCGGGGACAGCATGTCCTTTACTGGTACTGGTCGCCCGATTACAACTGGGCGATGAACATGCAGATAAGGGGGTACAACGAAACGCTGATCACCTATGTGGTTGCCGCCACATCAACCGCGCATCCCATCCTTCCTGCCGTTTACCACGAGGGATATGCCCAGAACGGCGCCATTAAAAACGGGAGCTCCTATTACGGGTATGTCTTGCCGCTCGGCGAGAGTTTTGGAGGCCCGCTGTTTTTCACACATTACTCATTCCTGGGATTGAATCCGACGAACCTGTCCGACAGCTATGCTAATTACTGGCTGCAGAATGTCAACCAGTCGCTGATCAACTGGGCTTACTGCAAACAGAACCCCCGGAACTGGGTCGGGTACAGTGCTTCAATATGGGGCCTTACTGCAAGCGATAACCCGTGGGGCTACAATGCACATTCACCCACAAACGACCTGGGGGTGATCACCCCTACGGCAGCAATTTCGGCCTTGCCATATACACCGGAGCAATCATTAAAGGCCATTCACCAGTTCTATTATTCCCTAGGCGACCGCCTCTGGGGTGAATACGGGTTTTATGATTCCTTCGACCTTACCGAGGGGTGGTGGGCCGATTCAACCCTCGCGATTGACGAGGGACCCATTATCTGTATGATCGAAAACTACCGCACCGGCTTGCTGTGGAACCTCTTTATGTCGGCCCCGGAGGTGAATGCCGGACTGACGAAGCTGGGGTTTACTCATTGAATGCAAAGTGCAAAATGCAAAGTGCAAAGTGCAAAAAATGCGATAAGCGAAATGCGAAGTGCGAATTAATCGCAAAAGTTAAATATGCAAATATATAAGGTCATCATGCAAAAAGGTAAATCATACAAACACCGGAGTTTTGCACTTGGCATTTTGCCCTTTTTCCTGTTAAAATCATTAATTCTATTGTTATGCAAGATTGTTTCTTTGTCCGGTTTGCCGGAATCCTTTCCATTATCCTGCTGTTTTCCTATACAGCCAGGTCTCAGCAACAAAACCAAAAAGGGATGTCGCCCGCAAACAAGGCCAGGATTGAGGCATTGATGAAATCGATGAGCCTCGATGAGAAAATCGGTCAGCTTTCGCTTTTTACCTCCGACTGGGACGTAACCGGCCCTTCACTTAACGGCAACTATAAAAAGCTGATCCGGGAAGGGAAGGTCGGGGCCATTTTCAACGCCTATACGGTCGATTATGTCCGCGACCTGCAGAAAATCGCCATGGACGAATCACGACTGAAGATCCCGCTGATCTTTGGGTATGATGTCATTCACGGCCACCGCACCATCTTTCCAATCCCACTGGCACAGAGTTGCAGCTGGAATCTTGCCGCCATTGAGCATGCAGAGCGTATTGCTGCAATTGAGGCAACGGCAGAAGGTATCAACTGGACCTTCGCCCCCATGGTCGATATCGCGCGTGATCCCCGCTGGGGAAGGGTTGCCGAGGGTTCGGGCGAGGATACCTGGCTGGGATGCAAGATTGCGGCTGCCAGGGTCAAGGGTTTCCAGGGGGATGATCTCACGGCCAACAACACCCTGATGGCCTGTGCAAAGCACTTTGCTGCTTACGGCGCAGCGCAGTCGGGCAGGGATTACAACACAGTCGACATGTCGCAGCTTTCGCTTTACGAATGGTACTTGCCTCCCTATAAGGCATGCCTCGACGCCGGGGTCGGGTCGGTAATGACCTCATTCAACGAAATTGCAGGAGTTCCCTCCACAGCCAACAAATGGCTGCTGACCGACCTGCTGCGCAACGACTGGCATTTCAACGGATTCGTGGTGACCGATTATACCTCGATAAACGAGTTGCTGAATCATGGTATTGCAGGCAGCATCAAGGATGCAGCGCAACTCGCATTGAATGCGGGTGTCGACATGGATATGCAGGGCAGTACCTACCTTAATTCGCTCGATTCCCTTCTCCGTGAGAAGAAAATAACCATGGCCAGGATCGACGATGCTGTCAGGGTGGTCCTTGAAGCCAAAATGAAACTTGGGTTGTTTGATGATCCTTACCGTTACTGCAGCAAGGATCGCCAGGAAAAGGAGATCATGACAAAGGAGGCGCTGCTGTCGGCCCGTAAGATGGTTTCCGAAAGCTGTGTTTTGTTAAAGAACTCAAACAAGACCCTCCCCATCCCCGGGACTGTGAAAACCATTGCTGTTATTGGTCCGTTGGGCGATTCAAAGAAAGATATGCTGGGAAACTGGTCGGCCGCCGGCAACTGGGAAAAATGTGTCACACTGGTTGAAGGAATAAAAAACAAGGTGGGCGACCGGGTTGAAGTACTCTATGAAAAGGGATGCAATACCAACGACGAAGACAAAAGCGGATTTGAGGCAGCCCTGAAGCTTGCCGCCAAAGCCGATTATGTGATCCTGGCCCTGGGAGAAAACGGGTGGATGAGCGGAGAGGCCTCCAGCCGTGCCCATGTCGACCTGCCCGGTGTACAGGCCGACCTGGCAGAAGCCA
>JBAXFZ010000068.1:0-13335 GCA_037139685.1 Bacteroidota bacterium | reverse complement strand
TACCACGTTGCTGTCGACGGCCGACATAAAGTTGATCCCCCTGGAGGCGGCCGCGAAGCTGCTGTTCTGTGTGATCCACTCTGCAACGTTGATATTGATCTCATAATAAACCGTATCTGCCGGGGTGTAGGAATAAACACGCACTACATGGCTGCCCAGGTCGGCTGCAACCGTATTCCAGGTGTAATTGAGGGAATCGTTGGCGATTGAAAACTTTTCAACATTGTCAATAAAAAGCTTCATCACGGTTGGTGTGCCGTGAACAGTGGCAGCATTGATCTCTGCAGGGTATCCAACACCGATCACGGCATTATTCACCGGATGGGATATCCTGACGATCAGGTTGGGATTGTATGGTTTGATGTGGACGACAACCTGGTTATCGGTATTGAAATTGTAACCGCCGGGGTTCAGCGCTCCAATGGCATACCAGCCATTGCTCGATCCCGACCAGCCCCAGTTGAAGTGAAACTTGCCGTCGCTCAGGTGGTAGCCGTCGCACACCCAGGCATGGCCTTCGGTTCCGTCGACACCACTGTAATATACAGGCAGGTTCTGATCAAGATCGGCACGCAGCAAAGCTTTGAAATCTTCGACATTCGGAAAGTTGTTTTTATATTGAATCTGGACGCCGGGACTGTAATTGAAATAATTCATCAATGCATCCGGAACATCGGTGCTGAATGCACCTGAACCGCTGGTTCCATACTGCATGTCGACCGAAACCCCTGCATGGTACATGATAGTGGCAACAGCCGTGTTTGAACCTGACACATTATTCGGCATGGAGGCCCAGTTATAGGTGGTGGCTCCGAAATTAGCCGACTGTACGCCATAGATCGGATGGGTATAAGAATGCAATCCGACTCCCTGCGGCGGGAAATTGTGGTATTTCATGATCTGCGACATGGCCGTTGCCACGCACCCCGTCCAGACATGACCGCACTGGCCGGCATCAGCCGGGCAAAGTGCATTGTAATAACACCCCTGGTCCCAGGTCGTGGTGAGCAGCGGGTTGACATCCATCACCGATGCATCCTCATTCCCGAGCCGGATGGCCTCCCATGCCTTCCTGGTTTCAACATTGCCCAGCCGGTGTGTGATGATCTGGTAAATCTCCTTTGAATATCCATCCAGCCACGATTTGGCCGAGGGGCTGTAGATTTCGCCGGGCATCTCATTTTCAAATGAATAACCCAGGATCGGCAATGAAGCATCATCGGCCGCAACCAGTATGAACCCGCCGTTCACGAAGCTGAAGGTGTAAAATGTGGGTGTCTGTTCATAAAGCGTAACCGCCTCGTCCCGGACTGCAGGAGTGCCGGTATTTCCGGCAGCATGATTCTTATAAAAACTGATGGCGATCTGCCTTGCATCCTGTTGCGGAACATGCGCTGCCATAACCATGCCGCTCAATGCCACCATGGTAATAAAAAGGAAAATTTGCTTCATCGGAAAGGGGGGATTTGTTTGAAGCCATAAAAGTAGCAATTAATTGAATTCAGGAACCCTGCGCAGGAGAATTTTGATTTCACCGGAGTGGTTTCACTGGATTTTTTGTACCTTTCACCAAACTTTCTGCCATGAATCCTCCAGGCAAAATCTGCAGTCGGAGTTTATCCTCCCGGCACATCCTTCTTCTTTCTCTTCTCCTGGTTTGTTTTACGACGCGTCATGTCCAGGCACAATGGATCCCCACAAACGGCCCTCCCGGCGGCATCGTACAAAGCCTGCTGGCGGTCGACTCCTCCCTGTTTGCCGGCAGCCCGGGGGCGGGGATCCTGAAATCGACCGACCATGGCCAGAACTGGGTGACCTGCAACAACGGGCTGACCACATGGGGTATCTTTTCGCTGGGGAGGAAAGGCACGGATCTTTATGCAGGGAGCGAAAACGGCATCCATAAATCGACCGACAACGGCAATACATGGACCACCTGCTACGAGATGATATGGTACCAGTTTTTATCGGTGGCCACAAATGCCACCACCGTCTTTGCCTCTTCCCTCAACGGCGGCGTCTATAAATCGACTGATGACGGCCAGACATGGTCGGTCTCCAACCTGGGGTTGCCAGGCAGCAGTGTCTATTCCGTCCATACCGACGGGAACTATGCCTTCGCCGGAATGATGAATGGCGGCCTTTATCGTTCCACCGACAATGGTTCTTCGTGGAATTTCATGGGCATGCCTGGTTTTACGCCCGTTTCGATGCTGCGATGGGGCGGTTACCTTTTCTGCGGAACCGGGAGCCGCGTGATGCGGTCGGCCAACAACGGCGTCGACTGGACCGAGATGCTCTATACCGGCACCATGATGGGGTCGATTGTTGCCGACTCGCTCGGCCTCTATGCCGCCTCCTATGGAAACGGTGTCTATTTTTCATCCAACCTTGGCCTTACCTGGAGCCTGAAGACCGGCAATATGGCCGATTCGCTCGTCAATACCCTTGCCTTTTCGGGCGATGTGCTTGTAGCTGGAAGCGATGTAAACGGCGCGGCAAGGAGCTTGAACCACGGGACCTCATGGAGCCTTGCAAACAGCGGGATCAGGAGCGTTCACATCACCGCCATGTGCGCGGCAGGCAATGACCTTTACACCGGGTCAGCAAGCTCCGGCGTCTCCTGCTCTCACGACGGGGGTGCAACCTGGCAATACCTCGGGCTGCAGAGCTACGAATCGACAGTATTAGCGGTGGCGAAAAAAGAGCCGTTCCTTTTTGCCGCCCGGTATGACGGGCTGTTCAGGAAAGACCTGGCTGATTCAGCCTGGGTGCAGCTCACGGCCTATCCCGGCACATTCACCACCGTCCTGGCTGTAAAGGACAACTGGCTGTTTGCCGGCACCGGGCAGGGCGGCCTGTTCCGTTCAAATGATGACGGCAATACCTGGCAGCGCTGCAACAGCTGCTTTGCCGACAGCACCATTTCAGATATCGTTGCCAGGGATAACAAACTCTTCACCTATGTTACAGGCGACGGCCTGTATGTTTCGAATGACAATGGCGGCCAGTGGACCTACCTTGGCTGGACCCTCGGTCAGCACGGGGCAAAATTGGCGGCCAATGCCGATTACCTGTTTGTGGCATCCCAAAGCGAGGGCATTTACCGGTCGCCCGACAACGGAATCACGCGTGAGGCGATCAACAGCGGCATCCCCTCCTATCCCGACCAGGCCAACGACATCATCACCCTTCCGGGATATGTGGTGATCTCGATGGATCCCTACGGCATCTATATCTCCTCCGACAACGGGGGTATGTGGACAAGGGTCGATACAGGGATGGTTGACGAGGCCTTGAATCTTGCAGCCATCGGCGACACGATCTATTGCGGCACCCGTTACGTGAGCGTATGGAAACGATACATCTACAACATCCTCTCCACAGGCAATCCCCCGGCCGCCTGCGGGAATATCGTGCTATATCCCAATCCCGCCGGTGATGCCATCAACCTTTGCATCCCGGAAGCGCTAAAGGGTGTGACAGAGGTAACCATTAACGGGCTTTCGGGCTCACAGGTTTTCAGGCAGACTTTCCCGCAGGGCCTGGCATCTCCAATTGACATCTCCCACCTCCCCCGCGGCGTCTACATCCTGCAGGCATCAGGCGGGAAACACAGTTACATCAAACGATTTGTCATAACCCGCCCCTAGTTTCTCACATAATATTTTCGGCAATTTCTACCCTTAGCATTTTGCATTTTGTTCTCTGTGTTTTGCTCTTTGCATTCTGCTCTATGCATTTTGCTCTTTGCATTTTGCCCTTTGCATTTTGTATTTTGAATTTTGCATTTTGCATTTTTAAGCACAATGCCAGACCGTATCCTCTTTTTTACAATAAAAAATTCACTTGTGGCCCTGAAGGTTGGAAAGATGAAAAAAAAGCTTAAATTTGCATTCTCAAACCGGGGATCGTTCCGGAGCCTAATCGGGGTGTGGCGCAGTTGGCTAGCGTACTTGCATGGGGTGCAAGGGGTCGGAAGTTCGAGTCTTCTCACCCCGACTAAGTAAAATAAAAGACCTTGTAAATCATCGATTTGCAGGGTCTTTTTCATTACCACGGGTCGGCAACTTTGGAAATATACGAAAACTACTTTTTAATGAATTTCCCCACCTGAACCGTCATATTCCCTGTAACCCGTACAAAATAAACGCCTACTGGCAAAGCACTTACATCGATAGTGGTAGCCGGTCCGCTGAACTGGCGGGATACGATTTCCATATCATTCACATTCACTATGGATAATAAACTATGGGCCGGATTTCCTGATATTTCGATCGTCAGATGGTCCAAAGAGGGGTTTGGGTGAATTTTTAACCCAGGTGATTTTGAAGCCGTAGCCCCGGTGCTTACCGGGTAGCCAGCTGCACTTATTGTTTTAAGAATGGCCCCGCCTGAACCCACCGCATATCCTGTGCTGTCACCGGTAAAATAAACTGAACCGAAGTCTATAGACCCGATTGTACCACTTGATGATTCAATCCATGTTAACCCGCCGTTCACGGTTTTGAAAATATTCCCTGTTCTTGAGACCACATAGCCTTTATTCGGATCTGTAAACCAGACTGATGTGAAAACGTAGCCTGTTCCGCTTGTTAACAACGACCAGTTGGCGCCCCCGTCAACTGTTTTTTTAATTTTTCCCTTATCCCCCACGACATAACCCGTATCAGCACTGGTAAAGAAAACAGAGAAGTATTCATCATATCCGCCGCTTGATACCGAAATCCAGGATGCACCTGCGTTGCTGGTTTTTAAAATAACAGAAGGATAACCAGCAATATACCCGGTGTTGGCATCGGGGAAACAAATTGACCTGGGAAAACCACTTGCTGTGGTTGAATCGGCCATCCAGGTTACACCCCCATTGGTCGTTTTCAGGATTTTCCCCCAACCAACAGCATACCCGGTATTAATATTGGTAAAGCAAACTGAAGATAACGGAACTGTTGTCCCGCTTGACAGCCGGGACCATGTCACTCCTGCATCAAGCGTCTTTAATATGGTTCCACTATCGCCTGCGGCATAACCTGTATTTGCATTTTCAAAGTGAACCGACCGCAACAAGTTACCCGTTCCACTTGCCATTTGATCCCAGGTTGTTCCTCCGTTTATTGTTTTTAATATAGTTCCGCCACTCCCTACAGTATAACCAATATCTGCCGTGGGAAAAAACAGGGATGTCAACCCATTTGTCGTCAGGGCACTGCCCAGGGGAATCCATGTTATACCTGCATCGGTGGTTTTTAAAATGGTTCCGTTTCCGCCAACTGCAAATCCTGTGCCAGGGTTTGAAAAATGAACTGAAAGCAACCAGTACGGTGTTCCTACAGTCATTTGATTCCAGGTCGCGCCACTGTCGATCGTTTTTAATATGGTTCCGGACCCCACGGCATAACCGGTTGCAGGATTTGAAAAATATATTGAGTTTAACACCGAAGATGTCCCGCTCGGTCCAGAAGACCACGTAAAGCCCCCATCATTGGTTGTTAAAATAGTTCCATAATCACCAGCCGCATAGCCAATAGTATTGTCTGTGAAAAATACCGAGGTTAAAGCAGTATTTGTACCGCTAGCTATAGTATTCCATGTTATCCCCGCATCGGAGGTTTTCAGGATAAGCCCGTCATAACCCACGGCAAATCCCGTAACGGCATCTGGAAAGAATACTGACATTATAGCCTGGAATGTCCCGCTGGTTAAAGAGTTCCAGGTTAAACCGCCATCGGTGGTTTTAAGAATGGGTGAATGATATCCGGCACAGGAACCCACGGCGTACCCGGTATTCGCATCGGTAAAAAAAAGGGAATGTAACGCACTATTTAATCCGCCCGAAGAAACAGTCGTCCAGGTCGCCCCGGCATCAATTGTCTTCAGTATGGTCGCCTGATCACCTGCTGCGTAACCATTATCTGCATCGGTAAAGAAAACCGAGTTTAAACAATTTGTTGTTCCGCTTGATTGCGAAGTCCAGGTTGAACCTGCATCAGTTGTTTTCAGGATGGTGCCTGCCAGGCCCACCGTATATCCCGTATTATCATCTGTAAAAAAGACGGAAAGTAACATATTGCCTTGCGGTAAAGGGTTTTGCCAGTACCAGCATTGCGAATTAGCTGTGCTGATTAGAAAAAATCCGAAGAATAACAGGAATAATTTCTTTATAACCTGCGATTCTTTATATAATAATCTTACCCGACAGGAATTGAATATTGTCATCATAATTAAGAAGTAACGCAATATAGCAAAATCAACCCTTAAGGGTATTTATTTTGTGGGTTCATGAGGCAGAAAAGTTGAAAAATGAAATATCCTCAATGGTTCACCTTTGCCGGGGTATGAAACCAGTGAAAGGTTCTCCAAGGGAAGTAATTTACCTATCTAACCTGACTATTTTCAGCTATACTGGAAGTAATGGGAAAACATCAACTACCTGATAAAGTTGGTCACAACTTTTCTTTCGGGGGCCGGCAATTCAACAATGCCGGCGGTGGCCTCTTTCATCTTCAGCAGCCAGGCCATGTTCTTACCAAGCACCCGCATCACCTGCACCCCCTCGCCGTCCTGCAGCACCTCCCCGGGAGTCCGGCCGTGGATCACATTCCAGTAAGAGGAGGTTGCCATGATCATCTCAGAATAGGTGAGGTAGTGGTTCAGGCTGTCGAAGGTAGCCGATCCGCCTGTCCGGCGCACAGCCACCACCGCGGCTGCCACCTTGTGGCGAAAGAGCCCGCCATTTGATCCAGCAACATAGAATATCCGGTCCAGGAAGCTTTTCATCGTTCCCGGGATCCCCGAGTAGTAAACGGGAGAGCCCAGGAGAATCCCGTCGGCTGCCTTGATCTTCTGTATCCACTGGTTCAGGTCATCGGTTTCAATGCTGCATCTTTCATCCCTGTTCACTGCGCATTTGCCACAGGCCAGGCAGCCATGAACCATTTTATGTCCTATATGGAGGATGTCAAACTCAATGCCGGCTGCAGTCAGTTCTGCTCCAACCATGTTTAATGCATGAAATGTGTTTCCCTCTTTTTTCGGGCTTCCGTTTATTGCCAGTACTTTCATCGGATAAATTATTTACTTGTGGTTTCCTTGTTTCGTTCTAATGTAAATGGCACCAGCCAGTGTTTTCCGGAAATATCCGGAATAATGGATTTGACGTACAAAGTACGGAAAAAACAGGGGTTGAAACACCTCCTGTCCCGAAATTTTAACAATATTCTGCTCCCCGGATATACGGCTGAAACGGGAATAACAGGGATCAGGAAAAGTGAACCAACCATGTATAAAATAATTGGAAGCACTATGCAAATCTGCCATATTTGGCTATATTTGTATAAGTTCCGGGGTTTGGAAGGGATAGAGGATGTGCGGGGCGAAAACGCTGCTATTTTTTTAGCAAATGAAAACCACACTTGGTTTTTTCCTGGTATGTCTTTTGGTTTTCTTCAGCCAGGAGATAAAAGCGCAACTGACCGTTACCGACGGTTCAGCACTGGGAATGACACCAGCCCAGCTGGTTCAGAACTGGCTTGTAGGGCAGGGAGTCATTATCAGCAACGTCACCTACAATGGTTCATCAGCTCTTTTAACCTCCGACCAGGTAGGATCCTTTACCTCCACAGGGGCTGCCTATACCCAGCTCGGGCTTGATGCCGGCCTTCTCATGACAAATGGCAAAGCCAGTGTGGCAATTGGGCCAAACAACAGCCCCGGTGCAGGAGATGATACAGGCGGTCCGGGCGATCCCGACCTTTCGGCCTTCACAGGTGGCGTTACCTATGATAGAGCGGTCATCGAATTTGATTTCATTCCCTATTTCGACACCATTAAATTCAATTATGCCTTCGGATCCGAAGAATTTTATGAATTCTGCTACCAGTTCAACGATGCCTTTGGCTTTTTCCTGAGTGGCCCGGGAATTACCGGTCCCTATTCGAATAACAGTATAAACATCGCCCTGATGCCCGGTTCTTCAAACCCGGTGACGATCAATAATATCTGTGCCAACCCTGCTTCAGCCTGGAGCAATGCGGGAGGCACCTGGTTCCAGTATGATGCCATCAGTTACGTATTTACGGCACGTCATGCCGTCACCCCCTGTTCGACCTACCATATCAAACTGGCCATCGCCGATGCCCTTGATCATATCCTCGATGCCGGGGTATTCCTGCGCAAGGGAAGTTTTGGCAGCACGAACGTAACACCCCAGATTACCTACCAGATCGGCAGCAATGCCATCGAAGGATGCGGGGATGCCACCGTTCATTATGTTCTGAATGCGCCCCTTGCAACTCCCGACACACTGCACCTGGTTATCGGGGGAACCGCGACAAACTGCGTTGACTATACCTGTCTCCCTTCCACCATGATCATCCCGGCAGGACAACTGTCGGCAAGCCTGGTGATCCACGCCTTCAGCGACAACCTCACCGAAGGAACCGAGACCGTCATCCTCGGAGTCCAGGCACCTGCCTGCTCGGGAATGATTACCCTTACAGATACGGTTTTCATTGCAGATGACATCCCCTTAACCCTGCTGGTCAGCAACGACACCATCACCTGCCCGGGCGACTCGGTCACGCTCCATGTGATCCCGCAGGGAGGACAGTTCCCGTTTCATTACCTCTGGAGCACCGGCAATACCAATGCAACGTGCACGGTTCTTCCATCTCCCGGAGTAAACAATTATACCATCACAGTCATCGATACCTGTGGGCATTTGAAAAGGGACACCATCAGGGTCACGGCCAATGCCCTTACCCTGCCCTTCATCAAAGGCAAGGACCTTGTATGCGGCAACGGAGTGCCGGATTCATACATAACAGAAGCCGGCATGAACAACTATGTCTGGACAATATCTCCGGGGGGGATGATCAGTTCCGGCCAGGGAACGGGACAAATCCAGGTAACATGGACATTACCAGGCAACCGCTGGGTCGGCGTCAGCTATTCCAACCCTTACGGGTGCAATGGCATAGCCTCCGTAACATTGCCAGTGGTCGTTTTTCCTCTTCCCGGCCAGGCAGGTACGATCATGGGAGATTCACTATTATGTGCAGGAACCAACAATGTTCAATACTCCGTTGCCCCGGTACAGTTTGCGCAGAATTATGACTGGAACCTGCCACCCGGGGCGATTGTTGCATCGGGTGCCGGTACCCCGAATATCACAGTAAGCTTTAGCCCTGCTGCCCAGTCGGGTGATATCGTGGTTACAGGAGTCAACGCTTGCGGCCAGGGATCGCCATCCCCGCTGTTCCCGGTTACGGTTAACCCTGCACCTGTCGCTTCAGCAGGGCCGGACGGCACATCCTGCCAGGGACTGCCATTTACAGTCACCCAGGCGACTGCAGCCAACTACAGCAGCATACTGTGGACTTCCGGGGGGGCAGGAACCCTCTCAGGTGAAACAACTCTTGCTCCTGTTTATATGCCGGATTCTTCCGAGACAGGGTCAGTTACCCTGGCAATGGTGGCTGAAGGAAACACTCCCTGCGGCAATGACACCTCCCGAATGGTTTTGCACATCAGTCCGAAGTCAACCGCCTACGCTGGTCCCGATATCCAAACCTGCGACAGGACTCCCGTGTTGCTTTCAGCAGCGGTTGCAACCCATCCGCAGTCGCTTTTGTGGCAATCGTCAGGCACAGGGACTTTTGATAACCCATGCATCCTTCACCCGGTATATACGCCCGGTCCGGAGGATCTGACAATTGGCAGCGCATTGCTATCACTGACAACCATTCCGGCAACGCCCTGTCCAGCCAGTTCGTCAAGCCTGGTCTTACACCTCTCAAAGTCACCGGCTGCTGATGCCGGGCCGGCCATCTCCGCCTGTGGTCTCACTCCGGCAACCATTTCAGGATCATCAGCAACTGACTACTCCTCGTTGCACTGGAGCAGTTCGGGTACAGGGATTTTTGACGACCCTTCTCTCCTGCATCCCCTCTATTCGCCCGGGAGTGAAGACCTTCAGGGCGGCCAGGTCACCCTTTCGCTGGTTGCTGCTTCAGGAACCCTGTGCAGGAATGATACCGCCGGCACCCTCCTCCGGTTGTCCCGCCCGGCGGAGGCTGATGCCGGCCCGGATGACTCCGTTTGCAGGAATTCAGATTATACGGTAACGGGTGCAACCGCAAAAAACTACATCTCACTGGACTGGACCCACAATGGCAGGGGCAGGTTGTCGGGCGGCAACAGCCTCTCACCGGTTTATTCTCCGGGTCACGACGACCCAGGCACAGTTATCCTGACGATGGTGGTGGATCCCGGCCTTCCCTGCCAGCCTGTCACACGGATAATGCACCTGGCCATTGTTGCCGAACCGGTTGTGTATGCCGGTGCGGATCAATCAATTGCACATGGCACTTCAACAAAACTAGCGGGTGAGGCAACGGGCGGGTCAGGTAATTTCATCTATGAATGGAAACCGGCAGGGCTACTCACTGAATTTTCAACAAAGGATCCGGAAACGGTCAGACTCACTGCCGATACTGCCTTTGTGCTGTGGATCACCGACAGGATAACCGGTTGTAAAAACGCCGACAGCGTAAGGATAAAGGTTGGGCCTCCCGAAATACCCGGCGACTGCCTTACCTTTTACAATGTGATCACGCCCAATGGAGACGGCACAAACGACACCTGGATCATCGATTGCATCGGGCAGTTTCCCAATAACAAAATATTGATTTTCAATCGCTGGGGAGAAGAGGTTGCCGATTTTCAGAATTACAACAACTCCTCCGTTATCTGGAAAGGAACCAACAAGAAAGGTGATCCCCTCCCCGATGGCACCTACTTCTTTGTTTTCTCAAGCCAGGAAGCGGGTACGCGGACCGGCTGGGTATATGTGCGGGGAAATTAACCAAAGGGATTCGGAAAGACAAGGGATGTTTTTTCCCTATACCTCCGGTAATCGTCACCGAATATCCGTTCAAGCATCTCCTCCTCCTCGTGAATGTATTTCCTGAATGCCAGGTAACCTACGATGGATGTCGTGACAATCAGCCACGAGTTAAGAAGCAGTCCCAGCCCGGGGACCAGGAAAAACAGCAGGGCCGAATAGAGGGGATTCCTGCATAACCGGTATGGACCATTCGTGACCAGGAAATTGCCGCGTATCCCGGGCAGCATAACCCTGATTGAAGCTATGTAGAATACCAGGGCAACGGACATTAAAATAAACCCGGCAATAAGAAGAACTCCCTCCGGGGCTTTGCCGAAGGTGAATATTGCAGGATAAAGGATGGTAAGAGTAATGGCGGCGGCAAGATAGGGAAGTGTGATCCTGCCGATAATTACTTAATTTTTAATTGTAAGGATATTGTTACTGCGGGTTATTGTATATTTCGTAACGGCGCTGGGCGGCGGTCCCCCGGTTACGCTGCCGTTAAGGTCGTAGGTGCCGCCATGGCAAGGACAATAGAAGTTGGATGAACCTGCATTATAGGCAATGGTGCACCCCTGGTGGGTACAGGCCTGTGCCAGTGCGACGAATCCCAGGGTATTGCTATTGACGCGGGCAACAATGACACCGTTCGAATATACAAATCCACCTATGTTATTGAGGGCAGCATTGGCTGAAGCAGTGAGGTCGATGGTAAAATTAACAGTAGGTCCCTGGGGCGTTGTGCTGGCCTTTTTGCAGCTCTCAATAAAAGCTGGTGCGATAGCCAATCCTGCCAATGCAACGGCAGAGGTTTTGAAAAAGTCTTTCCGGTTCATGTACGTTTTTTTATGTTGCTTTTCAAACGAAGATTCATTCCGATTATTTTAATCAAACCTATCGTTTCTGTAAAAGCACCTTCCCGATTGCCTCTCTTTTCCTGTCACCCATGGTAACCCCTGAATTTTCAATATCGGTAATATTTAAGGCAATATTTTTCTCCTGCGCCGTTTGCCTGGCTATTTCCATGTTCCTGAATGCATTTTCACGATCACCTTTGACCACGAAAGCAGCCACCAGTCCTAAGGAGGCATCAAGGCTGCTGTTGTCAATCCTGAGGCAATGCCTGAATTCGCCAATGGCTTTATCAATATCGCCGGTTTCAAGTTCACAGTTTCCAATGACCGAATATAATTCCGGACGATATGGGTCTATGTGTATCCCTTTTTCGGCCATCATGCGGCATGTGTCATAGTTCTTCTGTACAAAGTACAGGATGCTCAGCCCTGAACAGGCAGATACATTTGCAGGCTCAAGCAAAAGAACCTTCCGGAAGTCGGACATGGCCTTTCCCGGTTCACCCATATTAACGCAGGTAACACCCCGGTTGTACAGGGCTTTTGCATTCTTCGGGTCCAGCCTGACCGCCTCAGTGAAATCCCCGACAGCCATTTCCGGCTGACCGGCAAATCCGTAAACGATCCCTCGGTCGGCATAAATTCCCGATGACACCGGCCCAACCGAGAGTGCTTCAGAAAAATCCTCAACAGCATGACTCCAGTCATGGTTAAAGGTATAAGCTATTCCGCGGTTGGCATAGGGCTCCATCATTCTTCCGGGATACCGGCTGATCACATCACTCCATAGCGACAACCCGTCTTTCCATACTTTACACCTGGAAAATGTCATTACCGCGAAGGTGAGAATAAATGCAACCATGACAACATGTACCAGTCTTTTTCCACCCGGATTTTTTTTTGCTACCTCCCCTGCAAACCATGCGGTGATAAACGCCAGGCCGAAATAGGGGATATAGGTGTACCGGTCGGCAAAGAAACCATTGCCAACCGCAATGATCTGCAACAGGAAAAAGATGTTTACCAGGAAGAAGAGAATTCCAAAGAGGATGGCACGGGTTTTCCGCAACGACCACCAAACCGCCGCGACAACGACAACCAGCAAAGCAGGGTTTATAAACCTGATCCAAAGTGCAGTCCATCCGGTCATGACCGGGTAGGGATACATTGCACTCTGGGAATAGGGTACAAAGAACTTAATGATATACCCGGAGATGGCATAAAGGCCAAAAAACAACCTTTCAGAAAAGGTCAGCACGCTGTCGGTTTTCAGAAAATCGGGAACCGCAAGCCCGACACGGTATATGATATAAATCCCGGCGAGTCCGAAAAAAAGTGAGAGAAGAAAATAGGGTATTTTTTCTATGATCAGCTTCATACTGAAGGGTCGCCTCATCCAGTAATCGATCAGCAAAAGGCTTAACGGCAATGTTACCGCCTCAATTTTCGAAAACAACGAACAAATAAAGAGAAGGATGCTGTACCAGAGGAGTCTGGGTTTGTTAGGGGATTTTGTCACAAACCTGATATAGACGACAATTGAACCAAGGTAAAACAGGCTGTAAAGCACATCTTTTCTTTCTGTGATCCAGG
>JBAXFZ010000067.1:0-13384 GCA_037139685.1 Bacteroidota bacterium | reverse complement strand
CCCGATGCCTCAAGCTTTCCGAGCGGCGGGATCAGGAGTACCTTCGAAGCCCGCGGATACACGGCCTGGGATCCGACTTCAGCCGCATTCATCATGGACCGGACACTCTGCATTCCCACAGTTTTTGTCTCCTATACCGGCGAAGCCCTTGACTTTAAAACACCGCTGCTGAAGGCTATTTATTCAATTGATAAAGCTGCCGCTGATGTTTGCCAGTATTTTGACAAGGATATAACCAAAGTTTTTTCTACCCTGGGTTGGGAACAGGAGTATTTCCTTGTCGACAGCGCCCTCTACCTTGCCAGGCCCGACCTGGTGCTAACCGGCCGGACATTGTTTGGCCACTCTTCTGCAAAGGACCAGCAGCTGGAGGACCACTATTTCGGGACCATCCCCCAGAGGGTGCTTGCATTTATGGAGGAATTTGAATTTGAGGCCCACAAGCTTGGAATACCCGTAAAAACACGGCACAATGAAGTCGCACCAAACCAGTTTGAATGTGCCCCTGTATTTGAAGAGGTCAACCTTTCGATTGACCATAACCAGCTGATGATGCACCTTCTTGACAAGGTTGCAAAACGTCATGACTTTACCGTATTGCTCCATGAAAAACCCTTCGGGGGAGTCAACGGCTCAGGAAAACACAACAACTGGTCACTTGCAACAAATACGCATGAAAACCTGCTTTCTCCTGGCAAAACCATTAAAAACAACCTGCGTTTCCTTACCTTCCTTGTCAATATCCTGAAAGCGGTTCATGAACATGCCGACCTCATCAGGGCGATCATTGCCTCACCCGGAAACGACCACCGGCTTGGTGCAAATGAAGCACCCCCGGCAATCATTTCCGTATTTATCGGTGCCAGGCTTACCCAGATGCTCGATACGATCGAAAAGGCCGACTCACACGTATTCATAAACTCTGAAACCGAGGGAGGCTTGCTGAAGGATCTGCCTAAAATTCCTGAAATCCTGCTCGATAATACCGACAGGAACCGTACGTCGCCGTTTGCATTTACAGGCAACAAGTTCGAATTCAGGGCCGTGGGCTCTGCTCAAACCTGTGCCCCTCCCATGATCGTGCTGAACCTGATCGTAGCCGACCAGTTGCGTAAATTCAAACTTGAGGTTGACGACCTGATCACCAAAAAAATCGCAAAGGACCAGGCTATATTCCAGGTGATCAAACGGTATATCAAGGAATCTAAAAAGATCAGGTTTGAAGGAAACAACTATTCCGAAGAGTGGGTAAAGGAAGCAGCAAAACGCGGTCTGTCGAATCATAAAACCACGCCCGAAGCATTGAAGGCCTTCGTGGGTAAAAAAACCGTTGACCTTTTTACAAGGAACAATGTGCTGTCGAAGCGCGAACTCGAGGCCAGGCATGAGATCAGGCTGGAAAATTATACGAAAAAAGTCCAGATTGAATCAAGGGTGCTGGGTGATCTTGCAGGGAATCACATCATCCCGGTTGCCATCAGGTACCAGAACATGCTTATCGAGAACGTGAAGGGACTTAAACAGGTTCTCGACCTGAAGACCTACGGCAAACTCTCACAGAACCAGATGGAGACCATTACCGAGATTTCCGAACATGTCGATAAAATCAAGACCTACGTGAACCTGATGATTGAAGCAAGAAAGGATGCCAACCGAATTGAAGGCCCGGAAGAAAAGGCCTTTGACTACTGCGAAAAGGTTTTCCCGTTCTTTGAAAAGATCCGGTACCATGTCGATAAGCTTGAATTGCTGGTCGATGATGAATTATGGCCATTGCCAAAATACCGCGAACTGTTATTTACAAGATAAATTCAGTAATATGATTAAGATCTTTGTCACGACGATCATGGTGCAAATCGTAATGGTTTGCACTGTTTTCGGTCAAATCAATGTTTTAAGGATTGATAATAACGCCGCACCGCTGACAAAGGAGGGGATGTTCTATTCTCTTCCGCGTACAGTGGTGAAAGTGGAGGTTAAAATCGACCGTGTTGAAAATTTCAAGGGGCCCTATTCCGATTTCGCCCTGCGGTTTTTAGGACTTAAAAATGTAGTCTCAGCCAATTCGATCGAATACAGGGTCAGTGAGATTACCATTTCAACCTATCCGGAACCGGATCCCGACCAGTATTATTTTATTGAGATGGGGGATAAGATTTCGAAAGGAGAGAGAGAAGGCTTGCTCTCCCTGAGTGATGCAGGGATTATCCTGGGTACGATTCCCGGGAATTCCGACACCCTTATGGGGTCGGTCCAGGTCAGGAAGTCGCGTGAAACAGCCTCTGACAACGACAAGGATGCTTTTGGTGAATTATTCAAATACTCAGCCGATGTGAGTGTTTTCGAAAAAGTTGATACCATCCGCCGTAAGATAAATATTGATACAATGACGGTTGAACGCCAGTACCTGAAGAAAACAATCATCGAAAAATCCCCGGAACAGAAGGCCAGGGAAGCGGCCGACTTTATCTCGAAAATCAAGGATAACCGTTATACCCTGATCAGCGGGCAGCAGGAGGTTAATTATAACAGGGAGACGCTTGAATACATGGATATCCAGCTGAAAACAATGGAAAAGGAATATATGAAATTGTTTACAGGGGTGAGCATCCATAAGAGTATGTCATTCAGCTATAAATATATCCCCATTCCCAACCAGATCAACACGGAGATCCCGATCTTCAAGTTTCACCGGTCAAAGGGTGTTATCGACCTGGATGAACCAGGCGGAAAAGTTGTGACAATAAAAATACAGCGGGTTGGCAACACCAATACGGTTGCCAGTTATCTGAAAAAGGCCGAAAAGGAGACCAAGGTTCATGGCTTTTCTTACCGCATTCCTGAATTGGCGAGGGTTACCGTAAAGGTTGATGAGAGCACCCAGGAGGAGACGCAGTGCCTGGTAAGTCAGCTGGGTGTGGTTACCTGGTTGCCGGCAGGAAAGTGGCAGGTTCAGTTCCACAAAGAGACCGGGGGTATCAAATCGTTAAAGATTCAATAGATCGCTTTTCTTATCCTGACAAGTTTTTCCAGCAGATTTTCAAGCTGGTCAAGCGGAAGCATGTTTGCCCCGTCTGATTTGGCATGGGCCGGATCAGGGTGGGTTTCAAGAAAAATGCCATCCGACCCTACCGCAATAGCAGCTTTCGCAATGGTTTCAATGAGATCGGGCCGCCCGCCGGTGACACCCGATGGTTGGTTCGGCTGTTGCAGGGAATGGGTAACATCCAGAATTACCGGTACGCCGAGCCTGCCCATCTCGGGAATATTCCGGAAGTCAACAATGAGATCGTGATAACCAAACGTCGTACCCCGCTCGGTCAACATTACCTGGTTGTTACCAGTTTGGTTTACCTTCTGGATTGCAAACTGCATCGATTCGGCAGAGGCGAATTGCCCTTTTTTGATATTGACAATTTTCCCGGTCTTTCCTGCAGCAGTAAGTAGTTCGGTTTGCCGGCTCAGGAATGCAGGGATCTGCAGGATATCGACAAATTCTGCTGCAATGACAGCCTGTTCTTCCGCGTGGATGTCGGTTAACACAGGGATTTCAAGCTCGATCCCTACCTGCCGGATCAACTTCAGGGCTTTCTTAAGCCCGATACCTGTAAAGGAATCGGACCTGGAACGGTTGGCCTTCTGGTAGGAGGCTTTAAAGATGAACGGAATACCAAGCCTGTCGGTGATTTTTCGGATGTGGCCGGCAATCTGCAATGACATTTTATCATCTTCAACCACACATGGTCCGGCAATCAGGAAAAAATTCCCGCTCCTGTTTTTCGTCAGGTCAGAATAAAATGAATCCTTCATAGTTGAGAATATCTCTGGTTTACTATCTGTGTTTCGGCTTTTTAACTACTCCTGCAACATTTTTAAAATAACGGTGCAGCGCAGTGGTTTCTTGAATTTCCTCACGATCATTGTTTTTTCAGGGTGTTAGTTATTAGCAATCCGGTATTTTTCGCCCTCCCGCACCGGAGGTGCGGGAAACAGGATAGGCTTATGTTCCTATACTACAATCATTGGACTCCTTCTGAGTCCGGGATTTTCACAAGACCCCGATACAATCCTTCAATTGTTCTATATTTCGCCATTTCGCCATTTCGCTACCTCGCTACCTCGCTACCTAATACTTGTATTTATTTTTCCACAACGCCTTCAGCCTTGTCCTGATCTCGTTTTCCCTGGGGTTTTCCTGCGGATCATAAAATTTGGAACCTTTTATCTTTTCAGGGAGAAACTCCTGTTCGATAAAATTGTTGTCGTAGTCGTGCGCATATTTATAATCCTTGCCGTACCCGATTTTTTTCATCAGGTTGGTTGGTGCATTGCGAATATGCAGGGGAACAGGCAGATCCCCGGCCTCTTTGAATGATTTCTGGGCGCTCCGGATGGCCAGGTATGATGCGTTGCTTTTTGCGGAACAGGCGAGGTAAATCGCCGTTTGTGACAGGATCAGGTCACATTCGGGGTATCCGATCACATCAACTGCCTGGAAGCAGGAGGTTGCCAGCAAAAGCGCATTTGGGTTGGCATTTCCAATATCTTCCGATGCCAGTATCAGCATCCGGCGGGCAATGAATTTCGGATCCTCACCTGCCTGTATCATCCGGGCAAGCCAATAAACAGCTGCATTCGGATCACTCCCGCGCATCGACTTGATAAATGCCGAGATGATATCATAATGCATCTCCCCGGTTTTATCGTACATGGCAAGGTTCTGCTGGATGATTTTTATGGTCTTTTCATTCGTGATACAAACAGGGGTGCCTTGTTTGATTTCCGAGGTCACGATAAGTTCAAGGGCGTTTAGCAGTTTACGTGCATCCCCGCCGGATATGCGGAGCATTGCCTCCGGTTCCTGGATCCGGATGTCGATCTTCAGGTTGTTTTCAAGATGGATGCGGCCCTGCTCAAGCAACCTGAGCAGGTGATGTTCCTCAAGTGGTTTTAAAATATAAATCTGGCACCGCGACAGGAGGGGGGAGATGACCTCGAAGGAGGGATTTTCGGTAGTTGCTCCAATAAAGGTTACCACCCCTTTTTCAACGGCGCCCAGCAGGGCATCCTGCTGTGACTTGCTGAAACGGTGGATCTCATCGATGAACAGGAAAGGGCTGTCGCTCGCATCCTGTGCCTTCGAAATGACTTCACGTACCTCCTTTACACCCGAACTCACTGCACTCAGGGTATAAAATGTACGGTTAAGCTGTTTGGAAATGATATAGGCCAGTGTGGTTTTGCCAATGCCCGGCGATCCCCAAAGTATCATGGAGGGCACATTCCCTGATTCAATGGCCCGTTGCAGGATCGCTCCTTTTCCAATCAGGTGTTCCTGCCCAAGGTAATCATCCAGCGAGGCCGGACGCAGCTGCTCTGCCAGTGGAATTAACATGGAACAAAGATAGTTTTAAATCCTGTTCATATTTTCACTTGCCCCCGGAATGTTTATCCTGCGAAAAGCTGCAAAAGCCTTCCCGCTTGATTTATCCGGTATCCTCATCATTTGCATGAAATTATTTCTTAAAAAATGTTAAAATTATTGTCATTGATAATCAGGATTATACACGATATGTTAAAAAATGTTAAAAAATAGTGGCCTAAATATTTGGAAGGTACCAGGGTATTGATTTATCTTTGTATCATAATTAAAAATCATAGACAATGAAAAAACTTGCAACATTATTAGTTATCGGAGTTGTAGCCTTCATGTACTCCTGTGGCCCAAGCGCAAAAGAAATCGAAGAAAAAAGAATTGCTGACTCTATCCGTGTTGCTGATTCATTAGCAATGGTTCAAGCCGAACAGCAGAGAATCGCCGATTCAATCGCGAAAGTTCAACAAGAGAAAAAGATTGCTGACTCAATTGCACATGCTGATTCTGTGAAGAAATTCCCGAAATTATTCAAAGCTGCCAAACCTGCAAAAGCTGCAAAAGCTGAAAAACCAGCTAAAAAAGGTAAGAAATAAACCTTTAACAGTGGAAAAAAAAAGCTCCGGATCCCGGAGCTTTTTTTTTGCCATTATCTCTGATGGAAATACTTACAGGTTCTTTATTTCCGACACAAGTTTCTGAAGCGTGGCCTTGGCATCCCCAAAAAGCATTCGTGATTTCGGCATGAAAAACAGGTTGTTGTCGATGGCTGCATATCCTTTAGCCATACTGCGCTTCATGATGATGGTGTTTTTTGCCTCCCAGACCTTTATGACGGGCATGCCGTAAATGGGGCTTGAGGGATCCTCTTCGGCGGCGGGGTTTACAACGTCGTTGGCTCCGACCACGATGACAACATCCGTATTGTTCATTTCATTGTTGGCATCTTCCATCTCCTGGAGCTTTTCATAGGCGACATCCGCCTCGGCCAGCAGGACATTCATGTGACCGGGCATACGGCCTGCAACGGGATGAATACCGTATTTAAGTTCAACCCCCTTTGATGCAAGCAGGTTTTCGAGTTCATGACAGAGATGCTGTGCCTGTGCAACGGCAAGGCCATAGCCGGGGACAACCAATACTTTTTGCGAATAGCTGAGCAGAACAGCGGCATCACTCAGCGATATCTCCTTCACTGTTTTGTCGCCTGAAACCGGGCCTGCAGCGGAACTGCCGCCAAATGCCCCGATGATGACATTGAGCAGCGACCTGTTCATCGCTTTGCACATCAGGATCGTAAGGATGGTACCGGAGGAGCCGACGAGGATGCCTCCTGTAAGCATTGCCTGGTTGCTGTAAAGAAATCCGCCCATTGCGGCCGCAACACCTGTAAAGGAGTTTAATAGCGAAATTACCACAGGCATATCAGCCCCGCCGATTGGCATAACAAAGGTAACACCATAGATAAGCGCCAGTCCTGCAAGTGTGTATATCATCCAGTTCTCACCGGCTACAGGGGTTTTAAACATGATGAATATGACGAAGGCAAATAAAATGAACAGGAACGAAAGGTTGATATAGCGCAGTACCGGGCTTTTAATATCGCCAATCCGTTCGTCAAGTTTTCCAAAGGCGATCATACTGCCGGCAAATGAAACACCGCCGATCATCAACCCAAGCAGAATGGCGAGCGCCTCTCCATTCAGCATGGTGGCATACTGGTGGCCCGCCAGTTCAGTTTGCATCCTTGGAAATTCCATCATGGAGATCAGTGCGGCACAGGCTCCGCCCATCCCGTTGAAGAGCGACACCATCTGGGGCATGGCGGTCATTTTCACTTTCCTGGCAGCCATCCAGCCAACGACCGAGCCGATGGCCAGTGCACCAAGGATCCAGGGGATATTGTGGATTCCCTGGTAGGTGTTGTCGGGAAGTTTCGTTTTGTGAAAGAGAATAGTGAACAGGATCGCGAGTCCCATCCCCCCGGCTGCCCAGAGGTTGCCGCTGCGTGCGGTATCGGGGTGACTAAGCTTCTTCAGTCCAAGGATAAAGAGCACTGATGCCAGGATATAGGAGACCTCGAGGATAGAGATATACCCGGAAAAGTCGAAAGTTTTCGTTAATGTTTGTATGGTTTCCATAGTTTCCTGTTATTGCTGTTTTTTCTTTTTCTTAAACATCTCGAGCATGCGGTCGGTCACGACAAATCCGCCCACCACATTCAGCGTTCCCAGCACAACTGCAATAAAGCCGAGAATCATGGATAATACATTGGTTGCATGGCCCATGACAATGATGGCACCTATGATCACCACGCCGTGAATTGCATTTGCACCCGACATCAGAGGCGTATGCAGGACCGACGGCACATGCGAGATCACCTCTATCCCCAGGAAAATGGATAAAATGATGATGAAAATCGCCTCCCGGTATTCCAGGAAAAATTGTAACACTTCATTCATAATTCTTGATTTTTATATAGTTATCAATGCTTTCATGCGCTCATTAACAATCTCCTTGTCGTACGTGATACAGGTGCCCTTAACGATGTCGTCATTCCAGTTGAGGTTGAACTCTCCCTTGGCGCTGATCATCAGTTTCAGGAAATTGATTACATTTTTTCCGAACATTTTGCTTGCATCGGTCGGCATGTCTACAGGAAATGCTGAATTGCCGATGAGCCTGACACCATGGTAAATGATGGTTTCGTTATCTTTCGTTACTTCGCAGTTCCCGCCGGTCGAAGCTGCAAGGTCGATTATAACAGATCCGGGTTTCATGGCTTCCACCGTCTCCCTTTTAAGTAACACGGGTGCCTTTTTCCCAGGGATCTGGGCTGTACAGATAACCACATCCGATTTTACCGCATGATCGTGTACCATGGCAGCCTGCTTGATTTTAAACTCATCCGTCTGTTCAACGGCATACCCGCCTGCCGATTTATCATCAACGGCTCCTTCAACTTCAATGAACTTGCCGCCCAGTCCGGTCACCTCCTCCTTAACTGCAGCCCTGACATCAAAAACCTCAACCACCGCGCCTAATTTGCGTGAGGTGGCAATGGCCTGCAATCCCGCAACACCAGCCCCGAGAATCAACACCTTGGCGGGTGTAATGGTCCCGGCAGCAGTCATAAACATCGGGAAAAACTTCGGCAGGGCATTCGCGGCAGTCAGAACAGCTTTATAACCCGAGACTGTAGCCATCGAGGAGAGGATATCCATCGATTGGGCCCGGCTTGTGCGCGGAATAATATCAAGGCTGAAACTGGTTATGTCCTTCGCAGCAAGCCTGGTAATCAGCTCCTTGTTGAAAAAGGGATTCAGAACCGCCAGGAATACCGTCTTCTCTTTCATCTCTGCCAGCTCGGCATCCGATGGAGGGTTGACCTTTATAAGCAATTCAGACTGACGGATCACCTCGTTTTTCGGGGCAATTGTTGCCCCTGCCAGTTCATAGTCTTTGTCAGAGGCAAATGCATTCAGACCAGCATCTTTTTCAACAAAAACAGTTACCATCATTTTTGTAAGGGTGGCAACTGATTCGGGCAGGAGGGCGACCCGCTTTTCAGTCCCCTCTTCTTTTAAAATACCAATAACCATAACTTGATTTTATTTTGGAATTGCAATTCGTGATGTTCGACACGTTAGACGTGACACGTAACGCGTGACTCGTTAGACGTGACACGTAACGCGTGACTCGTTAGATGTGACACGTAACGCGTGACAATGAATTAATCGGTAAATCCGATCCTGAGATGGCTGCCGTCGCAGAATGGTTTTTTCTTGCTGCCTCCGCACCGGCATATCGCGGCAACTTCACCTTCGATCTTGATCTTCTTTTTCTTGGCGTCACGAACAATAAAATTGCCTGTAATCAGGGCGGGACCGTTTTTGAGAATATGAACCCTGGCGAATTTTGACTTCATTTTCGCAGTCGCACGGGGCTTGGAGGTAACAAATTTGTTGCTCTTAAGGTATGTGAGGGCGCGCGACGGGCAGGTATCGATAATTTTCATGATCTCTTTGCTGTTCGAAGCATGCACGTTGATCCACGGTTTTTTCTTTGAATTGAATACCTCCGGCAGGCCGATAAGGCAGTTTGCGGAATGTATGCATAATTCAGGTTTCCAATAGACAGTTACCTCTCCGTTGGAAAATTCTTTCACTGTATCTTTGTTTTTTTTGAACTCCGAGAGTTCTGCTTTCGTAACTTTGCTTGACATAACTTTCAGGTTAAAATTTTCGTAAAGATAATTATTAATTAAATTTAACAGGTCATCCATAGTAAATAATAATGTCTAATCGAATTTCAGAATTGCGTAAGGAGTACCTTCTTTCTTCCCTCGGTGAAAATACCATTCAATCCGATCCCTACAGCCAGTTTACCCGGTGGTTCGGGGAGGCTGTCAGTGCCGGAACAGAGGAGCCGAATGCAATGGTTTTGTCGACAGCCGACAGTGCCGGCAATGTTTCTGCAAGGGTTGTTCTGCTAAAGGGAATCGATGAGAATGGCTTTGTCTTTTTTTCAAATTATCAAAGCAGGAAAGGGATGCAGATGGCGTCAAATCCCCGGGCGGCCCTTACATTCCACTGGAACACCCTTGAACGGCAGATCAGGGTGGAGGGGCGGGTCGCAAGGGTCTCAAGGAGGGAATCTGTGGCCTACTTCAACAGCCGGCCGCTTGACAGCCGCATTAATGCCTGCATCTCCCCGCAATCGGCCGTAATCCCCGACCGTGATGTCCTTGAAGGTATGCGTGAAGGCTTTTTACTCGACCTTGGTGACTCCCAGCCGGTATGCCCTGATAACTGGGGAGGATACCGGCTGAAACCGACGATGGTCGAATTCTGGCAGGGCAGGGTTGGCAGGCTTCACGACCGCCTCCGGTTTCGGCAGACCGGTAAAAAATGGATAACCGAAAGACTTGCACCCTGAATTTCCGATAAAAAAAAAGAGCGGCCCTTCTGAGGCTGCCCCTTTCTTTCAATGCAGTATTCCTGCAGTGTTTACCCTACAAGTTTAAATGTAATGTTGATCCTGAAGAACTGGTTATAGGGGATATTCACATCCTTGAAGCATGCTTTTGATAATTGCGCTTTTACATCTTCTGCAATCATCCTGTTGTCGGTCGATATTTTTTTAACTACCAGCTGACCTTCATCGTTAATGGTGAAGAGGACATCCACCGATCCGGTGGAGGCATTTTTAAGAGCCTGGGCCGGGTACTTTATCGTTTCGCTGATTATTTTCTGGATATGCTGTGCCGGTGCCAGGGCAGGTTTAATGGCATACGCTGACAATCCTGAAAATAAAAGGAACATCATGGCAAAAATCAGGGTCGGGATTACTTTGAACGTTTTCATGGCGGTTGGTTTTAATTGATAAAATGTTGGTTTTGTGTTGTGATCATTTGACGAAAAAGTTTGCTGTACGTTACACTTTTTTGAACCTTTAACACATGTTTAACAACTGAATATCAAGACAAAAATACTTCATCCAACACATTGAAAACAAATAATATCTGTGACCCTTTCAGAAACCAATCTGAAAGTAACTTATTGCCGGATGAATCAAATCAACCCCAGTAAAACGGATGGAATATCCGGTAAAACCGGGCGATTACCCGGTCAACCGGGAGTGGGTTATTTTGGGGCGGACTGGGAGTTTATCTGCTGAACCTTGATCTTGTCCCTGTCGGTCAAACCGGATAAAACCTGGATGTTGATCCCATCGGAAAGTCCGGTCTTTATATACCTCTTTTCAAATTTCTGGGGAGCGGTTTCAACCTCCACATAGGCTGAATCGCCCTGGAAGAGAAGTTCAGCCTCCCTTACAGCCATCACGCCGTTCCTGTGATCAAGCACAATATCGGCGTTGGCGCTGTACCCGGCACGGATAAACTGGTCCTCCTTCAGGTTTACATCTGCCTTGATTTCGAACTGAACGGCCCCGTTTTCAAGCACCCCTTTGGGAGAGATGTATTTCAGCACAGCATGAAAGGTGTCGTTTTCAATGGCCCCGATTGTGAGCAGCAGGTCCATGCCGGGCTTGATTTTTCCAACCTCTGTTTCATCAACCTTGCCCTGGAAAATCATATCGCCCACATCGGCAATGGTGGCGATGGTTGTTCCTGCATTGAAGGTGTTTGTCTCGATTACAGAGTTGCCAACCTTTATGGGGATATCCAGGATCATTCCTTCGATTGTCGATTTGATAAGGGTGTTGGTTGTTTTACCCGATTTTTTGTTGACCCCTTCACGGATCAGTTCGAGGTTGGCCTCGGCAGCATCAACCTCCTGCCGGGCATTTTTATAACTAACCTGGACCTGTTGGTTTTCAACTGCTGAGATTACTCCCTGGCTGAAGAGTGTTCCCTGCCGGTCGGCATTGGTTTTGGCATCGTCAAAAGCAATCTTTGCCCTTTCGAGGCGGGCTTCGGCATTGTTGAGGTTAATCAGGTCGGGGATGATCCTCACCCGTGCAATGATGTCGCCCTGCTTTACATTCTTTCCGGCCTGGACAAAAATTTCTTCAACAATCCCCGAAACCTGGGGTTTGATCTCAATCTCCTTCCTGGGAATTACCGACCCGGTGGCAACGGTTTTCTTGATGATATTTGTAATAAAAGGTTTTTCAGTTTTATAGACGACCGGTTTGACCTGCGATTTCCTGTAAAGGTAAACGAGGGTTGCAGCGAACACCGCCAGGACGAGGATGAGAATCGAGATTTTAATGAATTTTTTCATGGAAGAATATTGACTTTATGGATTGATATTTTCTGTAGTTTCTTTATATTGTCCAGCTTCTGTATGACATTCCTTTTGTCCACTGTTGTGTATTGTTGTACATCCCACCCGGCAGAGCAGGTTCCCGGTCTTCAACGATCACTCATACCGGAGGGCATCGATCGGTTTAATTGAAATAGCCCGCGAAGCGGGGATAAGTCCTGCAATGGCCCCCGAAAAAACCAGGATCGTCAGTGCAGTTACCGCAACCGAAAAATCGATTCCGGGGTGGACAAACATCTCGGTGTTGGCCCCGGATGAGCCAAGCAGGTAGTTGATAAGTTCAAGTAAACCAACCCCTGTGACGAGACCAAAATAGCCGGCAAAAGTCGTCAGCGCAATCGACTCGGTAATGATCTGGCTGATGATAACCCATGGTGTAGCTCCCAATGCACGCTGGATCCCGATCTCCCTGGTACGTTCCTTAACGACGACCAGCATGATGTTGCTTACCCCGATCACTCCTGCCAGGAGGGTTCCTGTACCTACAATCCAAACCAGCAGCCGGATCCCGAAAAAGAGCCCGGTCATCTGGTCAAACTCCTTCTGAAGGTTGAAGTGTCCCACGGCTGATTCATCGTTCGGGGCGATGGCATGCCGCTGTTTTAAAAGCCTGATGGCCTTTTGTTCAACTACGGCCACAGGAACATTGTCCAGGGAAGTGATTGAAAAAAAACCGACTGCATTCCCGTAATTATAGGTTCGCTGCAAGGTGGTAAAGGGCAGGTATATGTTTTGGTTCTCCTGGTCGGCCTGCTCGCCGGTTCTTTTCGATTTGAAGATTCCGATTACCATAAAATATACCCCCTGTATCTGGATATACTGGTTAACAGGTTGTTCGTTTTTCGTGAAAAGCAGCTCTACCACCCTAGTACCGATAACTGCCACCTTTCTTTTCTCCTTGATATCCATATCGTTGATAAACCTTCCCTGGAGGAAATTCAACGGATCAATTTTATTGAAGGCGGGATAATCCCCCATAATGTTGAAAATCCCCGATTTTAACCCGCGGATTACATTGTTGGTTTGCTGGAATCCCCCCGCCTGAATGCGCGGGGCAAGGTATTTGATCTCAGGGATTGAATGGGCAAGTGCAACGGCATCCTCATTTTCAAAATAATATTGACGGCCCCTCGGAAACCCCTTGTATGGAACACTTGTCTGCTGTGTCCAGATAAAGACGCTGTTGGTGGCCATATCCCCGAAATTCTGCGTAACACCA
>JBAXFZ010000066.1:0-13489 GCA_037139685.1 Bacteroidota bacterium | reverse complement strand
AAACAATGCAAGCTATGCATACAATGCGGTGAATGGAGACGTGGTTACCTGTGAACTGACGTCATCTGAAAGTTGCGTGACCGGAAATCCTGCAATTTCGAATGCGATTACAATGATTGTCAATACCAATCTTCCGGCAGGGGTTTCCATTTCAACCCCGACCAACCCGTTCTGCCCGGGAACAACTGTCACGATCACGGCAGCGCCTGCCAACGGTGGACTTACGCCGGTCTATCAATGGAAGGTGAATGCAAGCAATGTAATCAATGCAAACAATGCAAGCTATGCATACAATGCGGTGAATGGAGACGTGGTTACCTGTGAAATGACTTCAAATCTCAATTGTGTTACAGGCAACCCGGCGATATCAAATTCAATAATGCTGACAGAGCGACCGGCGCCGGTGGTCAGCTTTACTTCCTGTTTTGACACCATCACCACGATCAGCGCCAAAGCGATCATATTAAAAGGTGGTCTCCCGGCCGGAGGCCAGTACAGCGGCCCCGGCGTGAATTCACTTACCGGCATCTTCAAACCCTCAACCGCCGGAACCGGGCTGAAAACAATTACCTACACCTATACGAACACTTACACCTGCCTTGCATCCAAATCAAAATCGATCATGGTGGTCGCCGACCCCTCCTTCACCTGTGGCAACAACTTCACCGACATCCGTGACAACAAATTTTACCCGACCGTTCAAATCGGTTCGCAATGCTGGATGGCCTCAAATTTAGATTTCGGAACGCAGATTCCAGATGGAATACCTCAAACTGACAATTGCACGTCTGAGAAGTACTTACGTCCCACGTCCTACGTCCCACGTCCCACGTTCTACCAGTGGGACGAGCTGATGCGCTACCAAACCTCTCCCGGCGCCCAAGGGCTTTGTCCTCCGGGCTGGCATATCCCTTCTGCAACCGAATGGAACGTACTACTCAATTTTTATCCTGGTGCAGGCCAGGCAGGTGGGTATCTCAAGGATTCCTTACTTGTAAACGGATTTCATTCCTACCAGCAGGGCTTTCTGTACATGAACAATACCTGGGCCTTCACAACCGGCCCTGATGCAGGGGCGATGTACTGGACCTCGACTTCTTCAGGGACCGACCGGGCAGTAGCCAGGGGGTTGAATATTTTTAATCCCAGCGTGTCGATGTATCCTTCTTTGAGGGAAAATGCGTTTCCGGTGAGATGTTTACGTGACTGAGTGTAATAGAGTTATTGTTGATTGTTAAAATGGCAAATAAACTGCGGCTATTTGTTTTCATCCTGTTTTCATTATTTTCCTCCGGTTGCCTGGCTGAAGGGACCAAACAGCTCAAGCCGGATTCCACATTACCATGCAACCTCTGGGCACAAAATGGACCAGGCTGGTCATGTTTCGGCACTGAAATCTGCGATGACGACCACAGCCTGTTTGTTCACATCCGCCACGCCGGAGAGAAAGTTTTTATGGGGTTCCTTGCCCCGAATATGGCGAGTCTTAATTTCAAGATCAAGCTCAACGGAGTGGTCATAACCACAAGGACGATCCTTGCCAGCTATGGCTCACCGGGTTACATCCAATATTATTCCCAGGCGGTGGCAGGTCCGAGCATTATGAACCCGCATGGCTATCCTGCAGTCACTTTTACTCCCCCGGGCCCGGGCGATTACCGGATCGATTTTATGGTCAATGCGCCATCCTCCATTCATTTGGCACTTTTCGACATCACGGTGGCCGATACCACCAAACTGCCATTAACTCCCATTAATGGCCGTCTCTGGTCGAAAGACTGGAGTTTCGAAGCTTACAACCCCTTTCTGGGTACGATGTATATCCTTACCTCGGATTCCATTGTCACCTCGGTCAATTTCAACCGGCTGGAGGGCTACCTGTTCGATGTGACCAGCACCCGGAACGGGTGTTTCCCGGCCCCGGCGCCTTGGAGTACCAGTTGCCTGTCATTACCGGGAAATTTCCATTATCCGGAGTACAAGATCTTTTTAAACAACCCCGATTCGATTGAATACCCGACAGGAACGCTGGGTGTGATCCTCGGCGACACGGTGAATGTAAACCGTTCGTGCAACGGCACGTTTAACTTCACTTTTGCGGTGAATAAATCGGGAATTGTGAAACTGAACATCGAGCCAAACCTGGCGCCCGGGATCCAGGGGGAAGACCTTACCCTCAACTATGAGGTTCAGCCGGGCATCAACACAATTTTTTGGGATGGCAGAAATGGCTGGGGAAATCCTGTGCCCTGCGGTGACAGCGTTCAGGTCACCATCAATTATGTCAATGGCCTGACGAACCTTGCTTTGTATGATGTAGAGAACCATCCGAAAGGGTTCATCATACAATCAGTCCGCCCTGCAGGACCGCCGATTACCAGCTACTGGAACGATACTCTACTGGCTGCCCTGGGCGGGCTGGCTCAACTGACGGGTTGCAATTATACGCTGCCCGATATAGGCTGTCATTCCTGGATTGGAGACGCTTTCTCCGGGCTTGGAAATAATAACACAGTCAACACATGGTGGTATGCCTCGAGCAGCCTTCTAAACCTGGGGCGGTTCAGTATGGCCTGTGTGCCGCATACTCCCCAGGATATCACCGGGCCAACATCCTTTTGTGCGAGTGCCATTGCAACCTATACCGCCGTTCCTGACCCGGTTCCCGGGACCGATCGCCTGGGATACGAATGGGTATTGACGGATGTCGGTACAGGTGCCGTCCTCTTTGACTCTGTCAACATCGGCCCCTCTGTGAAAATTCATTTTTCCCAATTTCCCCCCGGACCTAAACGGCTAAAGGTGAGAGGTCGCAGCGCCAAGTGCGGTTTAGGCCCTTTTGGCCCGGGAACGGCTGGCCAAGGAATCCTGATCAGTCCCGAATTGACGACGCAGATCACCAATACGAATAAGGTGTTTACCATTTGCTCGGGCGGCACCACGAGCATTGCGCTGACGGCTTCCCTAACCGGCACTACTTATTCATATACTGCCAGTGCCTCCTCGCCATCAACCACAGGATATGCGCCGGGCAACCAGAATCCCATCAGCCAGATCCTGGTTAATTCAGGCAACATGTCGGACACGGTATTTTATCATGTAGTGCCTTATCTTGCTCCCTGTCCGGGGGATACAGAAACTTTTGCCGTGGTGGTCAATCCGTTGGGGTTAATGAATTTTATTATCTCAGCATCCGCCAATCCGCTCTGCACGGGTTTGCCCGATACCTTTTCAGTCGCTACCCTTATTGGCGGACCCCTTGCTTCGTATCAGTGGCATGTTAATGGGATGGCAACCGGGACTAATGCGCCTGTATTCATCTATACCCCGGCCAATGGCGACACTGTGCAGTGCATCATCACATCCGCCGAATTCTGCACGGCCGGAAAGGTTGCCTACAGCCAGAAGATCATTGTGAACCTGTTGCCGTTGCTGCCGGTGGCGGTCTCGATCACCCCATCTGCTGATCCTGTTTGCAAGGGTGATCCCGTGACGCTGTCGGCCACTCCTTCAAACGGGGGGACGCTTCCATCCTACCAATGGTCTCTGAATGGCGCTGTTGCCGGAACAGATACCTCCCATTATACGTTTGTTCCGCGGCAGGGCGACAAGGTCATCTGTATTCTGACCTCAAACCGCGCCTGCGTCATGAACACCGTGGCCTCAGATACCCTATTGATCGCCCTCAAAGACACACTCAGGGTGACCGATACCACACTGTGCTATGGCATCCCCTGGTATGCCCAGGGCGCCTGGCAAACCACCGGAGGAATTTATCACGACATCCTGCCTGTCCCTGTCGACTGTATCCGCTTTATCGAAACCAATCTGAAATACAAACCAAAGATCCCGGTTGACCTGGGGAAGGACACAACCGTTTGCGGCGGTGCCCTGACGTTGCATGCCCATGTCCCCGGGGGAAACTATCAGTGGCAGGATGGCTCTGTTGATTCCGTTTACATGGTGACAGGTCCCGGCGAATATAAGGTCATCGTCAGCTACGATGGTTGTTCGCAACGCGATTCCATCAACATCGGCGAGTGCCCGGTTAAACTGTGGTTCCCGAACTCTTTCACCCCGAATGGTGATGGTCTTAATGATACTTACCGACCCGTGGGAAAAGGAGTTGAGAAATTTTCAATGAGTATTTATAACCGCTGGGGGGAGCTGATCTTTGAAACAAACACCCTGGAACCCGGCTGGGATGGGTCTTTTAAAGGCACTCCCTGTGCTGAGGACACATACATTTTTATCGCAACTTATTCAGGAAGTGCCGGTAATATCATTCAGGAAAAGGGTCCCATTATATTGCAGCGTTGATAAAACCGAATACTGATAATCCTATTGGACTGACGGCCAGTTTCAGCACTTCTACATGGATCGATGGAAAGACAGATTATAACGGCAATACCAAGAAAAAGTTACGGTTTTCGTTTCAAGGCATTCCAAAAGGTTGCAGTTGGGAAAATTCTATTTTTTATGTCAATTGATCGTTTCCTGTAAAATAGAATTACGAATTAATCCCCATGAGGAAGATAGTAAACCGAAAAATTAGACAGGACCCTGAATTTCATGTTGTTTTATCTTCCATATATCTATTTTGTTTATATTTACTAATTAGAAATCGATCTTGCTTCTTCAAATCTCCTACCCATGAAAAAAATTGTGTTAAGTTTCGTCTTCTTGTTCATTACAGGGTTTATTCTGACCAGTTCTGCCCAGACCATTCCCATTGGTCAGACATTTTATTCTGATTCAACCTTTAAACCGTTTACCGGAAACACTCCAGTCTATTCCTTAAAATTGAATGTAGCGGTCAGCTACTTAGTGATTCTAGTTTAGTCAGAGTGATCTTAATTGATGACAAGTCAAATCATTATTTACTCTTTGAGGTTTATCCTTTAATTTCGACATCCAACAGTTTCTCTGTTGGGAATGTATGCGACGAAACATGTTTTATGGATGGAATTGTCCCTGATTCGATCCGGATCGAAATCATTAATGCCTTGTTTACCATAGACGCACTGAACGTTGACTACAACTATATTACAAACGCTTCAGGTTTACAAGCTCAGGCTAAATGGGTCAACGATTCGGTCAAAATCGGGGTGATGAATTTTCGCATTCATGAAGAGAAAATGTACTGGGCTGCAGGGCGGAATATAATGACGTCCTTTTCATTTATGAATAAGGAGAAGCGGTTCGGTCGGAAGTTCAATATTGCGGGATTTGATTATTACAGAGGCGGCATTTTTGAGTTTCTTCACCACCGGATGACAGGTAATTCATCCACTTCCAACTTTGTGAAAGAGTTTGACTGGAGAACGCGGCATGATGCCTCAACCGTTACTTCACATTACTTCAACTCACATGGAAATGGATGGGTGACCCCGGCTGAGGGTCAGCTTAGTTGCCAATCATGTTATGTATTTGCCTCTGTTCATGCCTTTGCTGATTATATAAATGTTTTTTCCAATCAGCAGTTCAATTATAATTTTTCTGAAGAAGAGGCACTCATTTGTGGAAGAATTAATGGAAATACTTTTTGTGGAGATTGTACCGGTGGTGGTTCTCCCGAATGCATTTTGTCATTTATTTCGACATACGGTATACACAAAGATTCTTCCTGTGTTAAGTATTTAAACAGTACAGTTCCCACCTGCGATACGATATGCGATCTTGATACAACTTTTAGATTCGCGGGGCATTATGCGGTTCCGAATACGACTGATTCTATGAAAGTCGCCTTAATAAAAAACGGGCCGATTACCTGTGGATTGAAAAGCACCGGTTCACAACCACTCGGACATGTCATGGAATTAGTAGCTTATAAAATTGTTGAAGTCTGGGATACAGTTTATATTTCCAGAACAGACACAACAGTTGTTCTTCCGGGTTCATCACTGATTGGCAAAGTGTCTTGGATATTTAAGGACAGTGACGATCCGACTCGGTATTTCAGGTATTGTGGTGACTCAACCACCTTAGATTATCACAACAGACTTTCCGGCCCAGTAAATAAAAAAAAAGGGACAGGTACTTATCTTATTAAACCCAGTTGCAAAGACGAAGATGGAGATGGATATTACTGGTGGGGTGTCGGTCCGTTGACACAGGATTGTGGATGTCCCCCAGGTACAGAAGAAAAGGATGAAGATTGCAACGACAATGATCCGTTGGTGGGACCTTATGCGACACCAGCAAATAACCCCGACAGCCTGCCACTATATTCCTGTACTCCGAATAATTGCACAAAATGGTCAACCCCGATTGAAATACATTCCAATACCACATGGTCCGGGATTCGGCACATGAACAGGGACGTCATCATTTACCCTGGCGCAACCTTGACAGTGGATGGCCAGGTTTTTTTTAGTCCCGGCACACAGATCAAAGTTCAGAAGCAAGCACAGCTTATTCTGAGCAGTTCAGATACCATTAATCCACCCCGGCTCACTTCCGGATGTGGTAACTTTTGGGGCGGTATTGAAGTTTGGGGAGATCCTCGGGACCCACAAAGTTTGCAATACCAGGGAAAAGTAACCATTTTGAATGGTGTTATAGAGAATGCCGCATGCGGCATTAAAACGCTAAACAGCAATTATTACCCTGATAATTCTGATACATCTGTAATTATGGGCTTGCCAACAGGTGGTATCATCGATGCGCAAAAAGCCATTTTTCGTAATAACGTTATAGGGGTTGAACTCTTTCCATACAGGAATGGGAACCATGCCAATCAAAGCCGGTTCACTGCTTGTCGGTTTGAAACAAGCGCCAGATTTCCGGATGGGCGGACACCTGCCTACGGAATAAAACTGATGGGGGTTAATAATGTGAATATAAGCGGATGCACTTACATAAACTCCCGGCCTGATTCAGTTCACTATACTTATCGTGGAAGTGGATTATATGCGTACAATGCTGTGTTTACCGTAAACGACACAAACATTTCAGGAAGAATGTATGATACCAAATTCGAGAAATTAAACTACGGTGTTTACTCGCTCTACAGCCCTCTTGGCTTTTCCTCTATATCGCTTAAAAATGCATCTTTCAATAGCAACAGGGGAAGCATTTATCTCAGTGGATTCCAGGAGGTAAGCCCGGTAAACTTAAATGGCAATAAATTTTCAATGCTTTACAACCTGGATACTGATAACCAGTATGGAATCTACCTGGAAAATTGTTCTGGTTTCAAAGTGACACAGGATACCATCACCGGTAATAGCTTCGCCGGCGGTAATCAGTTCGGAATAATCGTCAACAACTCAGGACCTGAAAACAATTATATCTACCATAACGTCTTACAAAATCTAAAGGTTGGCCTCCAAGGGCTAAATATTAATCGTAATAGCGATGCTTTAATCGAGACCGGTGTGCCGGTCTATATTCCAACAGGTCTAAGGTTTATCTGCAATAAATTTGAAGATGTGGGTTGCACCGACGATTTTTTAATCAATGAGAATCTTTTGGATCCCGAATACCTCCCTGGCATTGCATACAATCAAAGAAATGCCTCAAACATTACCAACCCGACCCAAGAACCTGCAGGAAATATATTCACGCAAAATCATGGTAATCAAAGCGATGCTATCTATGATATCAACATTAGTCCTTCCGTAAGTTCTATTATTTATACATATCATTCTACTTCAAATCCTCCCGGATTACGACTCAAACCTGATGATCTTTCTGATACAACTAAAGTTTCCTATATTAAGTATGTTGATTTTCCATATACTGATTCTTTGAGTTGTTCTGAAAATTTTTATCCTTTAGGAGCAATTGACGATCTTCAAGACGTGATTAATGATGCCAACAATAAAATTGATAGTCTTACACATCTTTTAGCGATATTAGTTGATGCAGGCTCTACCTGCACATTGAAAACTACCGTTGAAAATAGTTTTTCGAATCAGTCTTACCCAGTGTACCAAGATTTGATGGCTGCCTCACCGTACCTTTCTGATACTGTAATAAAATCTTCCATTATAAAGGAAAGTGTGTTGCCGAACACCATGATTCGCGATATTATGGTTGCCAACCCCCAATCAGTAAAAAGTGATGAGCTTTTAAATAAACTTGATGAAAGAATAACCCCGATGCCTGATTCGATGTGGGTTGAGATACTAAAGGGTTTGGATATTGTTGGAGCAAAGGAACGGCTGGAAAATGAACTTTCGGGATGGATTCAACGAAAAGATATCTATTTCAATACACTGGCTGAGCATTTAAGAACTGATACCATTAATGTTTGGGCGTGCGATAGTCTTATCTCTCTTTACCAATCTGATCATCGACTTTTATCACACTTCTTACTAACCCAATATTACTTGGATCAGGTTAACTTTCCACAGGTTAGTAACACTATGCAAAATATTCCTTTACAATTTGAACTGAAAAAAAGGCAATCTGAAATATTTGCGAATTACCTTACCTTAGTTAATTTATTACCTCAATTATTTATTGATTCTATGGGATATTTTATACCTAATGGTGCACAATCTGGAGTCTTGGAAGAGTTAGCTGAAAATGAATCATCTTTTCCTTGCGCATGGGCCCGAAATATCCTTATAGCCAGTGGTCTAATAAATTATCAGGAACCTGTTATTTTTGAATCTAATAACAAATCATCGGGGAAAGTACATAATCATTTCTTAAAAACCAATGAAAATGAACCTGATTTTATCATATTCCCTAATCCTGCGAAAGATTATTGCATTATTAAGATAAACAATCTTGGTAAAACAAAATCAGTCAAGCTGCTGATATATAACACAATGGGCCATTATGTTGGATCGTATTCTCTTTCAACCCAAACAACTCAACAACTTTTCCCATTGGAAATTTTTAAATCAGGCGCATATCTATTTCAGATAATGATAGATGGAGTCTGTAAAACAATCCAAAAAGTAGTTGTTCTTCATTAACTTTTTTTTGAAATGAAAAAAAGACTTCTACTCATAGGGTTGGTATTGCAATTTGTATATGGCAATATACTTGGACAGGATTGGAAACGTATTTATGGCGGCTCGTTAAATACATATACCAATTGCATTTATGAACAATATGACCGTGGCTATGTAATGTCAGGTATGCAATATGATAACACTTATCATCCCTATGGATTCATTATGAAAACTGATATAAACGGTTTTCTAAAATGGAGTAAATCATTCGGACTCCCACTAAAATATTGCAATTTTTTTGGGGCACGAATTACAACAGATGGTGGAATGATCGAGATTGGGATTACCGATAAAATTCAAACAGGTTGCAAAGATCCTCTTGTCGTGAAAACCAATGCTTGTGGTGAGAAAGAATGGTGTAAGATATTTAATTCATCTAATTGTAACAGTGTTGGCATGGATATTGAACTTACTCCTGAAAATGGCTATATGGCATTGATTGACGGATGGCATACAGGTGAACAAGAAAAAATCTGGCTTTTCCACTTGGATAATATGGGGGAAGTGATCTGGGCACAGAAATATGCTACGAATCCCGATTTCTGGTCTGAAGAATCTCATTCTTTACTTAAAACAACCGATACTAACTTTATTATCACTGGAGAAGCTTACTTCCCTGATCCCACGTACCCATCAAAAAAAATCATTAAAATTATTCTGATAAAGGTTGGACTAGATGGAACCTTAATTTTTGAAGTCCCTTGGGGATCGAATAACGGGGTATACAGTGACGGCAGGCATTCGTCTATTGATTCTAAAAACAATATTTATACGGCAGGAAGACGAGCCAGAACGATTGCCCCTACTGGAGATTCACCATGTTTCTTTAAAACCCATTCAGATGGGGATCCTGCTTTTTACCGAGATTTGAAGCCTAGTTCAACACTGGGAATATCAACCACTATCAATTGGTTTCATGATTCTACTTTGGTTCATTGTATGTATTGGGGGACCCAGGTCGGCAACGATACTACAGGACTCATTAAAACAGACTCAATTGGAAATTCTATAATTTGTAAACCTTTACTTATAAACTCAACATGTTCATTTTATGGGTCGGATATTACTAAAAACAATAAGTTGGTACTTGCTGGAAGTGTTTTTGAGGGAGGGGTTTACCACACTTATGCTTATAAACTAACCTCCAACCTCGAATACGACAGCACTTACACACGCCCATTTACCTATGATAGCCTATGTCCGCACGCGATCGTGTCGGACACAATTCCGCTGAACGATTGCCAGGTGGTGATCGTTGGCCTTGATGATGCAGAGAAAAACCCTGAGAAAGCGAAGTTGCACATTTACCCCAACCCTGCCGTCGGCGAAGTTACCATTGAGATGCCGCAATACCTGGTCAGGAAGAACCAGGGCAGCGGGATCACCGCAACAACTACATACTTTCAATGGGACAAGGCCCGGCTCGATGTACTTGATTTGACAGGGAGATTGATGTTTTCTTTTGAAATTCCAAAACAGCAGGCAAGGGTTCAGGTCAGCATTTCGGGATGGCAGCAGGGATTGTACCTTGCCCGAATCGTGTTTATGAATGAAGTGGTTACTCAAACAAAGCTGATGATCAGGAATGAGTGAACAGGTGAGCATAATCCTCTTCTGTTGCGTTTTTTTCATGTCCTTATCATTCTCTTTTCCTATTTTTGAAGGAGAATCACTTCATGGCTATGCAACTTACCCTTTTATCTCCCCGGAAATCCCTCAACAAAGCCTTCCTGAAGGTCAAACCGACCCGCACTGAAATTGAACTGTTCAAGAAAAACCTGATCGGGTTGCTTGACGGGCTGGATGAAACCGAATCGGAAGAGCACAATAAAAATGACGTGGGCGATTTTCTCAAGAACACGTTCTTTTATCCAAAGTTTTACCTGAATACCAAGGATCGTACCGACCTGGTCATCCATAACGGTGCCGATTCAAAGAGCCTTCCAGGGGTGCTGATCGAAGCCAAAAAACCGTCGAACAAGGCAGAAATGATCCGCAGGGATAACCTCAACGCTAAAGCGTTTCATGAACTGATTCTCTATTACCTCAGGGAACGCATCACCGGCCACAACCTGGAGATCAAACATCTTGTTGCAACGAATATCTATGAATGGTATGTGTTTGATGCCGGTCTGTTTGAGAAACTGTTTGCACAAAACAAATCGCTGGTGAAACAGTTCACCGATTTTGAGGAAGGCCGCCTGGCCGGGAAAACCACCGATTTCTTTTACCGGGAAATTGCCGAACCCTTCATGGCAGGGCTCACCTCCGAAATCTGTTTCACCTGGTTCGATTTCAGGGAGTATGACAAGCCCCTGCGGAATGATGACAAAAAGGACGATTCAAAACTCATCGCCCTTTATAAGCTGCTCTCTCCCGAGCACCTGCTGAAACTTCCCTTCTCCAACGATAGCAACAGCCTCGACAAGACCTTCTATGCCGAGTTGCTCCATATCATCGGATTGACCGAAACCAAAGAAGGGAGCAAAAAGCTCATTGGCCGGAAAAAGGAGGGTGAACGTAATTCAGGTTCCCTGATCGAAAGTGCAATCATGCAGCTCGACAGCCTGGATAAAATATCACGGCTTGAAAAACCATCCCGGTTTGGTGAAACGGTGCAGGACCGGTTGTTTAATGTCGCTCTGGAATTGTCCATAACGTGGATCAACCGCATCCTGTTCCTGAAGCTGCTGGAAGCCCAACTGATCCGTTATCACAAGGGAGATCAATCCTTCGCTTTCCTGAACAGTGAGAAGGTGCAGAATTTCGATGACCTGAACAGCCTTTTCTTCAGCGTGCTGGCCCGCAAACCGGGCGAACGCAATGTAGAGGTCAGGAAGGCTTTCTCCAACGTGCCCTATCTGAACAGTTCCCTCTTCGAGCCGACTGAAACCGAGCATTCCTGCCTGTTCATCAGCCAGCTGAAGGATGGGAAATTGCCTTTGCTCACCTCGACGGTCCTGAAAAGTAATACCGGGAAGAAATTTACTGGCGAACTGGCGACCCTCGATTACCTGTTCAAGTTTCTGGAAGCCTATGATTTTGCCGGTGAAGGTTCGGAGGAGATCCAGGAAGAGAATAAAACGCTGATCAACGCTTCGGTGCTGGGGCTGATCTTTGAAAAGATCAATGGTTACAAAGACGGTTCTTTCTTCACCCCCGGGTTCATCACCATGTACATGTGTCATGAAACCATCCGCCGGGCGGTGGTGCAGAAATTCAATGATACCAAGGGCTGGGATTGTAATGACATCGGTGAGCTTTACAACAAAATTGAGGACAGAGCTGAGGCCAACAGCATCATCAACAGCCTCAAAATCTGCGATCCTGCCGTGGGTTCCGGCCATTTCCTGGTTTCAGCGCTAAACGAGATCATTGCTTTAAAGAGCGAATTGAAAATATTGTCGGACAAGGAGGGGAAACGGTTAAAAGAGTATCACGTTGAAGTGGTGAACGATGAACTGATCATCACTGATGATGATGGAGATTTATTCGAGTATAACCCATCAAGTCCTGAGAGCCAGCGGGTTCAGGAAGCCCTTTTCTGCGAAAAGCAAACAATCATCGAGAACTGTCTTTTCGGAGTCGATATTAACCCGAATTCGGTTAAAATCTGCAGGCTTCGGTTGTGGATAGAACTTCTTAAAAACGCCTACTATAAGAAAATTTCACCATCTCACGATTTCGCCATTTCACCATTTGAGCTGGAAACCCTTCCCAACATTGATATCAACATCAAATGCGGGAATTCGCTGATCTCTCGCTACGCGCTGGATGCCGATATCAAACAGGCTTTGAAAAAAAGCAAGTGGAGCATCGACAGTTACCGGGTGGCCGTTATGTCGTACCGGAATGCTGTCACCAAGGAAGAGAAACGGACGATGGAACGGCTTATCGAATCAATCAAGGCCGATTTCGAGACCGAGGTTGCCGCAAACGACAAGCGGCTGGTCCAGCTCAGGAAGCTGAACGCCGACCTGTTTAACCTTACCCGGCAAACATCGCTGTTTGAACGGACCAAAAAGGAGGTGGCCGAATGGAACAAGCAGGTGAATGACCAGACCGGGAAGATTAAGAAACTTGAAGCCGAACTCGAAGAGATCAAAAGCAACAAGATTTATGAAAATGCCTTTGAATGGCGGTTTGAGTTCCCCGAAGTGCTTAATGATGAAGGGGATTTTGTGGGGTTTGATGTCGTCATTGGGAATCCGCCATATATGAATAGTAAAGGCGAAACATTTAATGAGAATTTTAAGGAGTTTGCCCAGATTAACTACCAGACTGCTAAGTATCAAATTGACACTTATATACTTTTTATTGAAAAATCGTTAAACCTTATTTCCACATTGGGCGTTTTAACTTTGATTGTACCTAATGCATGGTTAAATAATCTCTTTTTGAAAGATGTTAGACAATATTTTCTCAATAAAATGTCAATTAAAGAAATCTGTAATTTACCTTCGAGGTTGTCCATTATTTAGTTGAAATTTGATTGGCTAAGGTTCTTCGTTTTACTT
>JBAXFZ010000065.1:0-13683 GCA_037139685.1 Bacteroidota bacterium | reverse complement strand
ATCCAAGCACAAACACAGCCTTTTATCCCCAGTCATCCAACGACTGGTGCGGCGGAAGTTACGGGGTTGGATGTTATTCCATCGACCTGACTGCCTGGGCCGGCAAACCCGACATAAAAGTGATGTTTGAATCATTCACCTTTTTCGGGAACAACCTGTTCCTGAACGATATAAGGGTGAACGGAACGGTTGGCGTACAGGAACATAAAATAAATGCTGCATCGTTTACCCTCTATCCGAACCCATCGGCTGGCCAGTTTGTATTATCGGTCGTTAACGGGCAGCAGGAGGCGGTTATCCAGGTCGTCAACCCGCAGGGAGTGATCATCTCCAGCGAAAGGATCCTGCTGAAATCGGGTTCCTGCCAGCAACACCTTGATCTCTCCGGGGCTCCCAAAGGGGTGTATTTTATCAGGGTAACCGACGCATTATCGACCCAGGTGCAGAAACTGATCCTGGAATAAAACGAAACGCAAAGAAATCTTTACGATATTTGCCCCTGGTTTACATTTGTCTGAACACCATGAGCAGAATATATTATACCCTGATTTTCATCCTGTTGTTCCTTTCCTCCATGTCACAGGGATGGCGAAAAGGCGAAATGGAAATACATGTCTTCATCGATTCGCCAGCCGACATCCAATCTTTCCGCAAGCTTGGACTCGATTTCGAACCAGCCTCCCGTGATGGTTCTGTAATCAGGAGTTATGTTGTTCCCGGGGAATTGCAGAAAATAGAGGCATCGGGACTTCGCTCCCGGGTAACAATCGCTGATATGAACCGGCATTTTGACCATTTCTGGGACAACCCGGATGTCCCGGCAGGCTATTACACCTATGATCAGATCATCGCCATTGCCGACAGCCTTGCTGCCAATTTCCCTTCCATCTGCAAAAAGGTGATCTGGGGGACCTCACTGGGGGGCCGACAGCTTGCCGCACTGAAGATCAGCGATAATGTGAATGTTGACGAACCCGAGCCCGAGATCATGTTCGACGGAGGCATCCACGGCGACGAAGTGGGCGGATCCCAGAACGTCATCATGTTTGCCCGTGACCTGGTGCTGGGCTATGGCACAAATCCCACCTATACCGACCTGATAAACAACCGCGAGATATGGCTCTACCTGATGGTGAACCCCGACGGGCGTGTGAGCATGTCGCGCTACAACAACAACAACATCGACTGCAACCGCGACAACGGCTATATGTGGAACGGCGAAGGCCAGAGTACCGGGGCATTTTCCCAGGTTGAGACAAAAGCCCTGCGCAACTGCATCCTGGATAACCAGTTTGTTGTATATACCAATTTCCACAGCGGGTCGGAGATCCTTTCATACCCGTGGAGCTACAGGGCCGATCACGCCCGGGACTACGCCCATATTAACCAGCTTGCCAGTGTATACGCCGCCGCCTCTGGTTATCCCTCCCTCACCTACGGGCAGGGGTTTACGATCATGTACCCGATCAATGGCAGTACCAAGGATTTTCAGTACGGCAGCCTGGGAAACGTGGGCTGGTCAATGGAAATTTCAGACGACAAGCAGCCACCCGCTTCCCAGATCATGACATTCTATAACGACAACAAGCCGGCGATGATCGAAATGATCACCCGCTGCGGCTGGGGCGTCGCCGGGATGGTAGTTGACTCGGTTACCGGGAACCCGGTCAGCGCTACAGTTTGGGTCAACAGCTACTACCCTGTATATACTGATCCTGTGGCAGGTGACTACCACAAGTATATCCTGCCCGGAACTTATACAATTAAAGTTGTGGCAAACGGATACAGGACAAAGACAGTGACAGGAGTCACCGTTCCCGCCACAGGTGCCGTCACAACCAATTTCCAGCTTGTCCCTGTCTCGAAAAGGTATGCCTTCAAAGTGATGAGCTGCCAGATCCCCGGCAATAATTTCGATGATGAAGGATACACCGCCGGGGCGCTGGGACGACCCGACTCGGTACCCTATTCTCTCGGAAGATACGGCTGGATCGTGCTGGATATGGGAGATACCATCTGCGACGGGCCGGGCGCTGATTTCACAGTCATCCAGTCAGGCACCAACAACAAGAACTATACTGTTTCCGGCGGGAACATAATGGACGGCCCCTTTACAACCATCGGCACCGCGACCGGAACCGCAGGCTTCGACCTCGGCTCGGTGGGGATGACCAGGGCAAGATATCTTTATATAAAAGACAACGGAACAGGTGCATCCTTCGGACCCGGTGTGGGGTTCAACCTTGATGCTGTCGAGATGATCACCCCCCCGCTGGTTGCAAACTTTACAGCAGGCAACACACTGCCATGCACAGGACAGTCAGTCAGTTTCACGGATCAGTCCTCAGGCAATATTTATTCCTGGAACTGGGCTTTCCCGGGAGGCACGCCAGCCTCCTCAACCCAGAAAAACCCTGTCATCCAATACAACAATACGGGGAGTTACAATGTCACACTGACAATTTCGAACGGCACCATCACAAGTTCAAAAACCAGGACAGCCTATATCAATGCGGGCGTCCCTCCCCAGGTATACCTTGGTGCCGACACCTCGCTATGCGGATGGAGCAGCCTCACGCTGGATGCAGGCAACCCGGGGTGCAGCTACCTCTGGTCGACCGGCCAGACCAGCCAGGTGATCCATGCCGACACTGCAGGCACAGGGCTGGGCACACACAGCTATTGGGTGGTTGCAACCCGCTCACCCGGCTGTGCTGCAAGCGATACTATCAGGGTAACATTTGATGATTGTACAGGGTTGCCGGAAAAGAACATCCAGAGCTCTGTTTCGGTTTTTCCAAACCCCGCTTCGATTTCTTTCACGCTTGAAATAAATGGCTTCGGGGGTGGCAGATGGCAGCTGTTCTCGGCGAATGGAATTGAATCGGGACAATCGGGTATCCCGGGCGACAGCTACCTGTCCACCCTCCGGGTTTCATCATTTTCGCCGGGGATCTACCTGCTGAAGGTCACAAAAGGCGAAAAATACCTGCTGAAAAAAATACTGGTGAACCCAAACTAAGAATTGATTATGCAGTTGTTTTACATAACCGGTGTTGCCGGGAATACATGCGTACTGGGGGAAGAGGAATCATGGCATTGCACCCGGGTTCTTCGCCTGCCGGAAGGATCACCGGTAAACCTGACAGACGGCGCAGGGAACTTTTATGAAGGCCGGCTGACAAAGATCCACCACAAGGGTTGCCTTGTTGAAATTATTAAAACAATACATACCGAACGGCGTACCTCTTTCTGGTTGCATGTGGCCATGGCTCCCACAAAGAACATCGAAAGGTTCGAGTGGTTTCTTGAAAAGGCCACCGAGATCGGGGTTGATGAGATCACCCCGCTGATCTGCGAACACTCGGAACGTAAGGTGGTAAAGCAGCAGCGTCTCGAAAAAGTCCTGGTTTCTGCCATGAAACAATCGCTTAAGTCGTGGCTCCCAAAATTAAATGAAGCCGCAAGGTTCAGGGACCTTATCGCTACCCCCTTCACCGGGCAAAAATTTATCGCCTGGTGTGAAACCGGCCGGGAATCTGAACTTCACGATCTGTACCGCAAAGGATCGGATGTACTCGTCCTTATCGGCCCTGAAGGGGATTATTCCAAAGCTGAGGTCGACATGGCCGTGAAAAACGGGTTTATCCCGGTCAGCCTGGGTGAAAGCCGCCTGCGCACCGAAACGGCCGGGATAGTGGCATGCCATGTGGTGGAGATGATGAATAAAATAGCGAAATAGCGAAAAAAGTATATTTTACTGTTAACTTTAATTATCGATGTTGTTTCCAAGAAAAATAACCAGGTTAATCATAATCAGTCTCGTCCCGGTTCTTTTCGGTTCGTTTTCCCCGCCCTCTTTCCAGATCGGGCTGCTGAAATATTCGGGAGGGGGAGACTGGTATGCCAACCCGACTTCGCTGCCAAACCTTGTAAAATTTGCCAACCACAACCTTTCCAGCAACATCAGCGAAGAGATTGCGACGGTTGATGTCGGGAGCTCCGATTTGATGAATTACCCGTTTGTACACATGACGGGTCACGGGAACGTTGTATTTTCAGAACAGGAGATCCAGAACCTCCGGAATTACCTGATGGGGGGAGGATTTCTCCACATTGACGACAATTACGGGATGGATAAATATATACGGCCTCAACTGAAACGGTTGTTTCCCGAGCTTGAATTGCTGGAGCTTCCATTTGACCACCCGATCTATCACCAGAGGTACAACTTCGGCAACGGGTTGCCCAAGATCCACGAGCATGACGGGAAGGCCCCGCAGGGCTTCGGTCTCGTTTACGAAGGACGGCTGATCCTGTTTTACACCTATGAATGTGACCTCGGGGATGGATGGGAAGACGCTTCCGTGCATGGCGATTCGGAACCCACCCGGCTGAAGGCCCTGCAGATGGGAGCCAATATCCTGCAGTATGTGTTTACCACTAAATAGTTGAATAGCGAGGTAGCGAGATAGCGAAAATGGAGGGATGCGGGTTTGTTCTTAAACACCGCATCTGTTGTCTTTCTGCCGTGGTTTTTCTACCTTTGGCCTTTATTCCGCCGCAATATGGGAAAACTCCACGATTTACTCCTGGCAGATGTTCGTTTTGTCGAAGGGCTGAAAGCCTGCCTGAATTGCGGCACCTGCACCGCCATATGTCCTGCTGCAGAATTCTATGATTACCAGCCCCGCCAGGTTGTCGACATATTGCAAACCCGCAACGAAGAACAGATCGAAGCCTTGCTGAAGAGCGACACCATCTGGTATTGCGGCGAATGCATGTCGTGCGTCACGAGATGCCCGCGCGGGAATGCCCCGGGATTGCTCATTACGGCCCTGCGTTCGCTCTCGCAGGAGAAGGGATATTTTGTCGAATCGGAAAAGGGCCGGCAGCAACTGGCCATCAAACGTACGGTCGGCGAATGGATACTTGAATACGGGTACTGCCTTTATCCCTCTGAAATCTTGCCGGAGATGCATCCTGAACAGGGTCCCATCTGGGAATGGGAACATGCGAACATGGATGAAGTGATGCACCGGCTTGGAGCAAATTACAGGAAAACCGGCCCCGGGATCCTGCGAAAAATACCACAGGACGACCTGGACGAGGTCAGGCGGATTTTTGATGAGACAGGGGCGACGGAGCGTTACGAAAAGATAGAAGAGTACTCCAGGATCAAGGCCGGGGAGATGGGCATCAGCTTTGGCGACGGGCTGGATAATGATTACATCCGGCATATATACACGGCCAACAACCAACATCATACAATCAAAAAATGAAGATCGGGGGAAAACAAAATATCTGGAAAGATTACCAGAAGGATATTGCTGACGACCGCTATTTTTATGTCAGGAGCTGTGTGAGACAGAATTTCTTTCCGGGCTCCGAAAAGACATTCCTCAGGATCATGAAGGATGAACTGGACAGGGATGTTTTTGAAAATGCGGCCCACACCACCTGCTCGGGTATCGGGTACCACAGCGATGTGGTTCCTTTCGAAACCGCCATGACCATGGTGGCGCGCCAGTTTTCGATCATGACCGAATCGGGGTACGAGAATTTCACCACATCCTGCATCACCTCGTTCGGCCTGTACACCGAGATCCTTGAAACGTGGCACCATTTCCCCGAAGTGGAACAACGGGTAAGGCAGCACCTTCTCAAAGCCACAGGCAGAACCTTTACCAAGCCGGCAAACCTTTCGCATGCAAGCGATGTAATCTATAAATTCAGGAAAGAGATCGGTGCAAAGGCAATTTATCAGCTGGTCAATAAAAACACCGGGAAACCCCTGCATGTGGTGGAACACATCGGATGTCACTATTCAAAAATGTTCCCTTCAAAAGGTATCGGCGGCGCCGAATATCCCTGTGTTCTGTCGGGCATGATCGAAGAGTGGGGAGGGGAGGTGATCGATTATCCCGAACGCCGCCATTGCTGCGGGTTCGGCTTCCGGCAATACCTGGTCCAGGCCAACCGCGGCTACTCCATCGCCTGTTCAAAAAAGAAATTCGACTCCATGGCCCCCTACAAGCCCGATTTCATCCTTACCAATTGCCCGGGATGCCCCATGTTTCTCGACCGGTGGCAATATGCGCTCAGCGAGATGGAAGGAATCACCTACGGTGAAAACGGGCTTGGAATCCCCGTACTTACCTATGAAGAGCTTGCAGGCATGATGCTGGGCTACGATCCGTGGGACCTGGGGTTGCAGGTACACCAGGTTCCGGTTGAGCCCCTGCTCGACAAGATCGGCATCCCGTACGATTCAAAGCGCAAATTTCTCACCATGGATGGACGCACAATGGGGCAACCTGAGGCCCCTTCACACCTGAAATTCTACCAGCATGAATAACAAGGTGGTTGTTATAGGCGGCGGTATTGCCGGCATGGTCGCCGCCGGGGCCATTGCTGAAATGGGGATGGAGGTCATCCTGCTTGAGAAGGAGCCTCAGACCGGGGGCCACGTAAAAAACTGGGACCGCCTGTTTCCAAGCCGCCGGCATGGTCACGAGGTCTTGGACTATATCTCGCAGAACCTCGGATCAAATGTGGATGTCCGCTGCAACAGTACGGTAACTTCCATAACCCGTGAAAACAATGAATTCAGTGTGATCCCGGCAAACGGAGACCCGGTGCCGGCAGGCAGCCTGGTGCTGGCAACCGGATACGAACTCTTTGATGCACGCAAGAAGGAGGAATACGGCTACGGCATTTATGACAACGTGATCACCTCCGCTGAACTGGAGAAAATATTTAAAGAGGGGAAAACTCTCACCACCCACACCGGAAAAACACCCCAACGGGTTGCCCTGGTCCATTGCGTCGGATCTCGCGATGAAAAAGTCGGCAACCTTTATTGCTCCAAGGTTTGCTGCGTAACCGGGGTCAAACAGGCCATCGAAATCAGGGAGATGCTTCCGGGTTGCGAGGTTTTCTCATTTTATATGGACCTCCGGATGTATGACCGTAATTTCGAAGAGCTCTATTATGAAGCCCAGCAGAAGTGGGGGGTCAATTTTATCCGCGGCCGGCTATCGGAATGTGCCGAGAATCCTGATCATTCCCTCGTCCTGAAAACCGAGGACACACTCACCGGGAGACCCCTGAAAATGACAGTCGACCTTGTAGTTTTGCTTGTCGGGTTTGTTCCCGGCCGGGAAACAGCAAGGATGACAGCACTGCTGGGTTTGAAGACCGGGACGGATGGTTTTCTATCCCCTGCCGATGAGCATTTCAAGGACAATTCTACCGGGGTTCCCGGCCTGTTCATTGCAGGTGCCGTTAAAGGTCCGGCCTGTATCGTGAATACAATCGCCGATGCAAGAGCTACAGCCCTGCAGGTGAAGGAATATATGAAAAGTTTGTGAGAAGGGGCAGAAGTCGAGATGCGAATTGCGAGATGCGAGATGCGAAATGCGGAGCAATCACGAACACCTGGAAAAAATAAATATACTAGTGAAGAAATAGAAGGATATGAAGGATTTCGGGTATAAAATTCTTGCTGACGAATCGATAGATTTTGACCGAAACGACCGGAGGATCGGCGCGTACCTGCTGCTGCACGAGCCGTCGGTAAACCTTTGCATTGGATGCGGCAGCTGCACGGCGACATGTTCGACCGGACATTTTACCGACTTTAATATCCGCCGGGTGCATACCTTCATCCGCAGGGGTGAAACCGCGGCTGCAAAAAAAGAGGTCCTTAAATGCATGTTCTGCGGAAAATGCCAGTTGGTTTGTCCGCGCGGGGTAAATCTCCGGAATGTAATTCTCACCATCAACCGTGCCATTGAACTTACAGGATGATCAACTTCAACCTATTCGTACTGCCCTTTTTTCTCGGGCTGATTTACCTGGTTCTGACCATCGGGAAAGACTGGTACAAATGGATAAGGGCACTTCCCTACAGCGACAGGCGTAAGCTCATGGCCGGCCTGCGCCATCCGCGGCAAATCCTGTCGGCCCTTTCGGAGATCTTCATGGAGTCGCTCATTCACCGCCGCATGTGGAAACGCAATGCCCTGCTCGGATATATGCATATGAGTTTCGCCCTGGGATGGTTTTTGCTGATCGTTTGCGGCAACCTGGAAAGCCGTTTTTACAGCGGCACTCACCTCAACGCCCCCTATTACCCGATATTTCTCAAGTTCTTCATCCACGACCGGCTGGTGCTATTCTTTGAAATTTTTTCCGTTCCCGGTTTTTTCAGGTTCCTGATGGACTTCCTGTTGCTGTTTGTTTTAAGCGGGCTGGTTCTGGCCCTGGTAAAACGAAAAAAATCGAAGTGGTTCGGGATGAAGGGAACCACGAAGGTTCAGCTGACGGATTCTGTTTCCCTGGCATGCCTCTGGCTGATATTCCCCATGAGGCTGCTGGCAGAAAGTTACACTGCCGGTTACTACGGAAGCGGCGGCGGGTTTTTGACCCAGCCGATCGGTAACCTGCTGGTGCAGATCACCCCCCTGTCGTCTGAATATGTCCCCTACTCGATGTGGTGGGGCTATTCGCTTGTGCTGGGAATATTCTTCATCACCCTCCCCTATTCCAGGTACATGCATATCCCGACCGAGGTATTGCTGATTCTTTTCCGCCATTGCGGGATAGGTCCCAGGAAATGGTATTCGGGTTTTTCGGATGTCGAGGTACAGTCCTGCTCGAGATGCGGCGTTTGTATCGATGTATGCCAGCTCAGCGATGCCGGGATCAGCGATGCCCAGGCCGTATATTTCATCCGGGGGGTAAGGGACAAATATGTTCCTGGGGAGATTTCAAAAAAATGCCTTCTTTGCGGGTGCTGCCAGTCGGTTTGCCCGGTCGGAATCGGCACCGATTCGCTTCGCCTGATAAAGCGCAGGGAGCTGGTCTCAGGCCAGCCGGCCGATTTCAGCTGGCTTAACCCCATCCTCCCGGCCTTTTCCCCGCCCCCACTGGCTGAAGTTGTCTATTTTTCCGGATGCATGTCGCATCTCACGCCCTCCATTATCCGGGCTGTGACCGGGATTATGGAGAAGGCAGGGGTTTCGTGGCTGCACCTTGACAAAGAGGGAAGTATCTGCTGCGGCCGCCCGCTGATGATTGCCGGAAAAGACCGCCAGGCAGGCAGTCTTGTGGAATTTAACAGGAACCTGATCATAGGGACAGGGGCCAGGCTCCTGGTTACCTCCTGCCCGATCTGCTACAGGGTATTTCGCGAAGAATATAACCTCCCGATACCGGTTCAGCACCACTCGCAGTATATCCTTGAACTGGTTAAAACCGGGAAGATTCCTCTCCAGGGAGCCTTTAAACGGGTCAGCTACCACGACCCATGCGACCTTGGAAGAGGTTCGGGAGTTTATGATTCGCCGCGTGAGCTGGTTTCGAAGGTTGCCGACCTGGTTCCTGTTTCAAACCAGGCTGCAGAGGCATCCTGTTGCGGCGGGAGCCTGGCGATGTTCGGAGTTTCGCAGCAGCAGCGCAACGCAATTACCGCCGTGGCACTCGGGATCCTGCTGGAAAACCAGCCTGATCTCCTGGCCACTGCCTGTCCCCTGTGTAAAAAGACCTTTGAAAAACAATCACCTGTCCCGGTGAAAGATATAGCCGAACTGGTTTATGAAGCGATCCCTAAACCTGTTTACTGCTCCGCTTACGATCAATCTCATCCAGCAATATCTTTCGCAGACGAATTGATTTAGGGGTTACCTCCACATATTCATCCCCCTTTATATATTCCATAGCCTCCTCAAGTGAGAACTTGGTCGCCGGGTAGATCACCGCCTTGTCATCGGAACCAGATGCACGGACGTTGGAGAGTTTTTTGGTTTTGTTGACATTGATAACGATATCGTCGCTCCGTGTGCTCTCCCCGATTACCTGGCCATTGTAGACATCTTCAAAGGGTTCGATGAAAAACTTGCCGCGATCCTGCAGCTTGTCGATGGCATAGGTAATGGCCAGTCCGGTATACATCGAGATCAGCGAACCATTGTTCCTCCCCTGCATATCACCCTTCCATGGCTGGTATGCCTTGAAACGATGGGCCATTACGGCCTCACCCTCGGTGGCGGTCAGCACTGGGTTGCGCAACCCGATCAGTCCGCGTGCAGGGATGTCAAATTCAAGGATCACGCGGTCGCGTTTATGCTCCATATGGGTCATGTCGCCCTTGCGGCGGCTTACAAGTTCAATCACCTTTCCTGCGAAGGCTTCAGGCACCTGTACCTTCAGCAATTCGACCGGCTCGCATTTCTGTCCGTCGATCTCCTTTGTCAGGATCTGCGGCTGGCCAAGCTGGAATTCATATCCCTCCCTGCGCATGGTCTCGACCAGGATCGCAAGGTGAAGAATGCCTCTTCCGAAAACCTGGAAACGGTCGGGAGAATCCATCTCTTCGACACGCAAAGCCAGGTTCTTCTCAGTCTCCTTGAAGAGCCGTTCACGGATATGGCGCGAAGTCACGAAGGTGCCCTCCTTGCCTGCAAACGGCGAGTTGTTGATGGTGAACAGCATGCTCATGGTGGGCTCATCCACGCTGATGGGCGACATCCCTTCGGGGTTTTCAAAGTCGGCAATGGTATCGCCGATATCGAAATTTTCGGGACCCAGAATGGCGCAGATCTCACCGGCACTTACTTCGTATTTTACCTTTTCCTTGCTGAGTCCTTCAAACAGGTAAAGCTCCTTTACGACCGACTTCACAATAGTCCGGTCATTCTTTACCAGTGAGATCGGCATCCCGGCTTTTACCGAGCCCCGCGTGATCCTTCCTACGGCAATCCTGCCCACGTAGGATGAATAATCGAGTGAACTGATCTGCATCTGCAGAGTCCCAGGCAGTTGCTGGGGTGCAGGGATATGCTCGAGGATCTGGTCAAGCAGGTAACTTACATCTGTAGTCTCATTGCGCCAGTCGTCCGACATCCACCCGTGTTTCGAGGATCCGTAAACCGTCGGGAAATTCAGCTGGTCTTCGCTGGCATCCAGGCTGAACATGAGGTCGAACATAGCCTCCTGCACCTCGCCGGGTGAGCAGTTGGGCTTATCAACCTTGTTGATTACAACAATCGGCTTTTTGCCCAGTTCAAGGGCTTTCTGAAGAACAAAACGGGTCTGCGGCATAGGGCCTTCAAAGGCATCCACAAGGATCAGCACGCCGTCGGCCATGTTGAGCACGCGTTCTACCTCCCCGCCAAAATCGGAGTGACCAGGGGTGTCGATGATGTTGATTTTAATTCCTTTGTACCTGACGGAGACATTCTTTGACAAAATAGTGATCCCGCGCTCGCGTTCCAGGTCGTTTGAATCGAGGATCAACTCCCCTACATCCTGGTTGTCGCGGAACATGTGAACCTGGTGCAATATCCGGTCGACCAGCGTGGTTTTGCCGTGGTCAACGTGGGCAATAATGGCGATATTTCTGATATCCTGCATGTTAAAATAATAAGGTAGCTGTTTGAAATGGTTTGCAAAGGTACGCTAAATATCAACGCCCCAAACATTTGAGATGAAGCAGATTTTAACCGGTCTGTTTACCCGGGATCTGCCGGTCAGTTTATCCCTGTTAATTTTCCCTGTTTTAACATTACAAATACTTGACTTCGCCTCATAAAATTGTATATTTGTTACCGGTTGTCAACCCAGAACCAATCTAATTAAAATGCAGGAAACCGGCATGAAAAAGTATTTGCTGACCTACTGCTATGCCAGTGCAATCTGCCCGGCCGGTGACAGCGGCTTCATGATGGCAACCTGGGCCGTCATAACCTGGGAGAGGTTTTTCGGCGGAGAAAACTCCTCCTTCGCCGACCTGGATATCACCGCCGACAGCGGCTTTATCGCTGCCGGAAGGAGTTCCGGTCCCGGCCAGTCATCGTCGGCCTACCTTGTAAAGACTGATGACGACGGCTTTTTTACAGGTACTCCATCAGCCCTTGAAAAATCGATGGTCGCTGTTTTCCCCAATCCTGTTGAAGGCAAATGCCGGGCGGTGCTTCCCCCCGGAACGTTGCGCACCGGGATTTATTCAGCCGATGGGCAGATGATTCATTCCCGGGAATTTACAGGTTCAGCAGGCCGGATGCTATATCCTGGCAGTTCAAACGCAGGATTTCTTGTACCGTTATAAGATCATAAAACTGTGACAGTGGAAATTTGCGATTATATTTCAACCGAACAGGGATACCTGAAAAGGTCATTCTGCAATCACAGGGTCGCATAAAAAATGTATAACACCACGGAGACAGCCGAAAATCCATGAAAAGAGTAGGCAAATAAACAACCTTATAAATTAAACAAAATGGCACGTAATATCACATGGTATGGCTGGAGACCCGATTTGCCTGACCATCGGGACCTGGTATATGCAGCGCCGCACAAACTGCTGCAGAAACTTCCTGCGAAGGTTGATCTTAGCCCCGACTGCCCCCCGGTTTATGACCAGGGAGAGCTGGGCAGTTGCACGGCTAACGCGATTGGCGCAGCCTTTGAGTTCGGGCTGATGAAACAGAAAAAAACTGCCGATTTCATGCCTTCTCGACTGTTTATCTACTACAATGAACGGGTGATGGAACACACGGTGAATCTTGATAACGGGGCTGAAATACGTGACGGGGTGAAGAGCATCAATACAAAAGGAGTTTGCCCCGAAACAATGCTGCCATACGACATCACAAAGTTCGCCGTAAAACCAGGCACAGCCTGCTATAAGGAGGCCTTAAAGCACCAGGCCCTCTCCTACCACCGGGTTACCCGGACTGTTGAACAGATGAAGGGATGCCTGGCCGAAGGATTTCCCTTTGTATTCGGCTTCACGGTTTATGATGCCTTTGAGAGCGATGAAGTTGCCAAATCGGGTAAACTGAACCTGCCGAAAAAAACCGAACAATGTGTCGGCGGCCATGCAGTCCTTGCAGTAGGTTATGATGATGCAGCAAAGCGGTTTATCGTGCGCAACAGCTGGGGGTCCGATTGGGGATTGGCAGGCTATTTCACCATGCCATACGGATACCTGACTGACGGGAACCTCTCCGATGACTTCTGGACGATCAGGATAGTGGAAGTTTAACCCGGGGAAGTAATCCCGGTTACTGGATCGCCCTGCGGGCCTTTAGAATATATTTGGCTGTGTCGAGCGGGCTGATGCCCATGAATGGGCGGATCACACCCTGCTCATCGGTGCATGCGCGGTAACCGCGGAAACTGGTTGATATCCTTGCTTTCCCACCGGAACGGGAACTGAGTTTCACGGGGAAATCGAGCGATGTGGCCAGCGGCACCTCTCCTGTGAGTGTAAAGCGGCCGTTTTCCATCACCGGGCTGTCGAAACGGCCTCGCATTCTTGTGATATCGCTGGTTATAGCCCCCAGGAGGTCTTCATTTGCATTGATCCTGAAACCGGTCATCGGTTCCAGCAGTGTTGTCCCGGAAAGCACCAGCCCGTTCATGATTCCCATGGGGGTTGCAATGGCGAAATCGCCAGCCCTTGAGTGCATCGGATGGTCTTCGCCTTCAACCAGGGTTATGCGCAGATCGGTCACCTCCCACCCTTTGATCCCCTGCTTCAGCGCACCGGCAATGCTTTTTTCGGTTTCGTTCTGGTATTTCTGCTGGACATCATTTACAGGCACCTTGCTGGAATAAACGACACCGCTGCCCCGCTCGCCCGGCTCAATCCTGAATTTCATGATGGCCCAGCAG
>JBAXFZ010000064.1:0-13690 GCA_037139685.1 Bacteroidota bacterium | reverse complement strand
ATACGGGCTGTTGTGTGAATGAAAAGGAAACCCTTTTCTTCGGCAGGATCAGATGGAGAGAACGGAATTCTCAGAACCCAGTCCGCTCGGCACAAATTTATCGGCCTCAGGATCGTTTTCCCACCTGGTCCCGTCAATCAGGTAACGGAACTGGTACTCCCTGCCTGTTTCCAGGTCAAGAGAAACGGACCAGACGCCTGTCTTGGACTTTTTTAATGGGGTTTCGCCCATCTGCCAATTGTTGAAGTCGGCAAGCAGCAGGATCGACGACACGGATGTATACTGATCTCCCGAGAGAGAGAATTTAACTTTGCAAACAGGTTTTGCTTTTAATACTTTCTTTTCAATACTCATTTTTGATATGTTTATTTAAACTAATTATGGGGCAAAATTACAATTTCTTTGTTAAATGGAGATGAAATTTTGATTAATTATTTGTTAAATGAATCATGAAATATTAAAAATGGATTGATTCAGAGTGTGTTGGAAATTTGGATATTCTAACCCTGCAGCCTGAAAAAACGAAATTGAAAGGCAATCCGGGGGTATGGATCGGAGTGGAGAGGGATTAATTTAACACGGGTGAAGTTTGCCATAACCATTGCAATACAAACTGATGTTCATTGTATGACAGCAGTTGCATCAAATGCAAATCATTCCAGGTTGTTTCAATTCAATTCACCGGTATTACACAACATGATGCCGGCAAAATGTACTGAGCTGCGTTAAAAAATTACAAATCAACCTGTGGATAATGCAATTCAGTATAACTGTAAACCGACCTGAAAAATAGTTTAACTTTACTGTAAATTCGGATCATGTGATCCGCGGCAGCCCGGAAATATTTTTCCTCAGGCACATCCGCCGGGGTAATTGAGGTGGGAGATTTAACTGTAATATAATAGGTTTGTTTTGGGAAAGTATTTTTATTTAATATTGGTTCTTTTTTAGCATGATAAAAATTTAAATATAGTACTATGAAAAAACTAAAAAATGATCAAAAAAAAGACAAAAAAAGTGGCAAAAAACAGGCCTGTAAAATAAACCTTGTATTTGATAAGAAATATTACCTGGAAGCCATATGGATGCTGTCTTCAGAGCTTGAAAAAAAACTTAAAAAACAGCTTTTAAACCTTGAAAATATCAATCCCGGATCAGGGTATAACCTGGAGCAATCCATAAAGCGCGTGAAACACCTCCACAGGACATTAAAATACCCTCTTTTTTCAGACCATTTTGATGTGGGGTTAATAGATGCCATCAGGAACTGGAAAAACCAACGGAACAGTATCTTTAAAGATATGCAGGATGTGCACGTCTCACAGGCTCGCCTGGAAAAACTCGCCGGCGAAGGGATCGGGTTACTGGAGGAGTGGAACAAAGCAAACAGGAAATTCAAATCGGAAATGGAGTAAAATTCGTTCACGGGGCAACCGTGATGGTTTTCCGGGGTGATATTTATTTTTGTTCCTGATGTATTTATTATCTTTGGCGCAGAGACATTTTATGCGAAGATGTTTTTTAATAGTGACCCTGTTTTTGTCCGGAATTGTGCTTTCATCTTATGCACAGTATGTTCCGTTGGACCGATGCGTGCGCGACAGTCTCAATCGTATCATGCCCCATTCCGGTCTTGTTCAGAAGGCCGAGATAAACCTGGAAATTGCCCAGCTGATATGGGACACCATGCCGCAGCAGGCATTCAGGAACATTCAGATGGCATTCAGCGTCGCGGTCACCGAGAAAAACGCCGGTCTGAAAGCCAGGTCGAGGCGGCTAATGGGGGAGTACTTTGCCAGGAGGCGGAATTTTCTCCTGGCCCAGGAGCATTACCTGGCAGCAGGAAAAATATTTAAACGGAGCGGGGATACCAGTGGGATGCTTCAAATATTAGCCCTGATGGGAACCCTGAACAGGTCGCTGGCAAATTATGACAAGGCTTTGTCATATTTCGAAGAAGGGCTTTCACTGGCGAAGTGTAAGCGTGATCTTGTATCCATCGGGGTATTCCTTGACGACCTCGGGGCAGTAAACCAAAGCAGGGGAAACTATGACCAGGCCCTTGAGCTCTACAGGGAGGCGCTTGCAGTGCTTCAACAGGCGGGTGCAATACCAAATGAAATGGCTGTCCTCAATGATATCGGGAGCTTGTATCTCGACATGGAAAAATATGATGAGGCCCTATCCTATTACCAGGATCTGATGTGTAAAATTGACAGCAATGAAAGGGGATTGGTAGGAACGGTAATTACAAGGATCGGACATATTTATTTTCAGAAGAAAGATTACCGGCGATCCCTTCAGTACAACCGGGAAGCTTTACGAATAAGACAGTTGGCCCGTACTGACGGTGAAGTGAACAGTTCACTTATCAACATGGGGGGTGATTTTTATATGATGGGGAAGGCCGATTCAGGAAGGTTTTACCTTGAAAAGGGATTGCGCCTTGCAATGAGGAATGACAGGAAAAGCCTTGTGGAAAATGCCTACAGGCATCTGTATAAATTTTACCAGAAACAGGGTGATTTCAAACAGGCACTGGAATTTTACAGGAATTATACGGCAGTTGGCGCGATTATAAACCAGGAAAGAACAAAAAGCAACATTTCCATCCTGGAGGCCAACCAAAAAATACAGCAGATCATCGAGTCGGGAAAAATGCTCAAAACGGAGCACGAAATAAAATCGTTAAATGTTGAAAACCAGAAGTACCAGTTTACATTTGTAAAAATCCTTACAAGCCTGGCCTCTTTATTGATGGTTGTTTTCTTTTTCCAGTTTCTCTACACGCGACGGGTCAGGTGGGATATGCAGAAGCTGAATGTGTTGTTATCGGATGAAATCAAAGAAAGAGAATCAACAGAACAACAAACCCGCGAACGGGAAAAACAATTCAGGTTCCTTTCCGAAAATTCGGTTGATTTTATAACGCACATGGATAACCGGAGAAACTGGACATACTCCTCTCCCGCATCTCTGAAAGTATACGGTTATAAGCCGGACGAAGTGCTTCAGTTATCCACGGCCGATATGACCCACCCGGATTATCTCGCTTATACAGAGCAGATATTTCAGAAAATGCTTGAAACCCGTGCTTCTCAGCAATTTATCTACCAGGCAAAAAAGAAAAATGGAAATAGTTTTTGGGTTGAATCGATATTAAACCCTTTGTTTGATCCCATCACCGGTGTTTTTAAAGGATTGGTAGGGGTTACGCGCGATATTCAGGAACGTAAAACCAAGGAAATAGAAATAATGGAAGGCACCAAACAAAAAGAAAATCTGCTCAAAGAGATTCATCACCGGGTTAAAAACAATTTTGCCATCCTGGTCAGCCTGATCAACATGCAAATGGCACAGACAAAAAACCAGGAGCTTTACCAGTCGCTGACCAACCTGCAATTGCGCATCCGCACCATGGCCCTTGTACATGAGATGCTTTACCGCTCGAAAGACTTTGAGAACATCTCCTTTTCCGACTATCTCCGGTCGCTCGCCTCGGTGATCGCCGGAACCTATAACAGGCGCGATATAGGACTCTCTTTTGACGTCGACGAATCGGTTATGGATATCGAGGCCTCGATCCCCCTGGGGCTCATCATTAATGAAATTGTCAGCAATTCCTATAAGCATGCCTTCCCGGATGGCAGGACCGGGAATATCTCCATTAACTTTAAAACGGATCCCGTTAATGGCAATTTTTGCCTTGTACTCCGGGATGACGGAATCGGCATGCCCGCCAACCGGCCGCTGGATCAATATAAAAGCATGGGTTTACAGGTTGTGCAGATCCTGTGCCAGCAGATTGAGGGGGACTTGCAACTGAACCTCGATCATGGTACAACATTCACCATTACATACAAATCACCGGGCAAATAGCCCCGGATGATGAGGTTTCCCATTCATCCCGGGCACACATATGCTTTCACAGACTGCTCACAGTCAGCTGTTTTAGCCAGTCCTGGCGATTTTCATGAGCCATTCCGTTAACAATTATTTAACGTTTTGATAACCCTGGGTTAACATTGCCAAAAAGGGGCCGCCATACCTTTGCCTCAAATTAAAACCCATAAAAAATGAAAAGAATTACAAACTTCCTTTTAACCCTCGGGTTGATCCTTCCGATGCTGGTTTTTTCAACCATTGCCAAGGCACAAAATCAATTTGATGCCTTTAAAAAAGAACAGGACACCATTAAAGAACATGTGAGCATCCTGCATGACAAAGTAAGTGGTGTTGAAGAAAGAATTGCAACGGCAGAAGGCGACCTCGCCAAACTGACCAAGATTAAATTATCAGGTTATATCCAGGCTCAATATCTCCATTACGAAGCCACAAACGCCTTCCCAAACAATGTATTCATGCTTCGCAGGGTCAGGGTAAAATTTCAGTACGAGCCACTGAACGGTGTTGTATTTGTACTTCAGCCCGATTTCCAGCCAGGCAACATTACCCTTAAAGATGCTTACGTGCAGTTGAACGACCGTTGGTTAAAGATGTTTTCTTTATCCATGGGTAAATTTAACAGGCCCAACTACGAAGTTGAATATTCCTCAAGCAGCCGCGAGGTTCCTGAGCGTTCCAGGGTGATCAAAGCCCTTTACCCGGACGAACGTGCCACCGGCGCCAAGTTGGAAATCGCTCCCTCCAAGTTTGCATTAAAGGTGCAGCTGGCCTTGTTCAACGGAAATGATGGTCTTACCATCCCCGATGCTTCCGGGAACAACATCAACCCCCTGAACAATGATTTTGACAACCATAAGGACTTCATGGGCCGCGTAACCTATAACTTCAAGTTGGGTCACATCGGTGCCCTGACCGTTGGAGCTCACGGGTATTACGGTGCCATCAAAGCCAATACAACTGATCTCCTGAAATCAGATTATACATACAACAAGTCACTTTCCAGTGTGGGGACCCTCGTTAAAAAGAACTGGGTAGGCATTGAAGGCCAGTTATATTTTGACTTCCTGGGCGGCGTGGCCCTCAAAGGTGAATACATCATGGGTGTTAACGGAACCCCTGGATATATGAGCAGTACAAGTGTTACAGGAGCACCGGTTATTACCGGGTCGAAAAATGACACCCTTATGTTAACCACAACCACAACGAAAACCACTACCAACCGTCCGGCCATCGAACGGAATTTCACCGGATTTTATGTATATCTGATCAAGAATATTACAAAACATCACCAGGTTGCCATCCGCTATGATTATTATGATCCGAACACCAAACTTGCATCCGACAAGATCGGGGTTTCAGGTTGGGATGCCGCAGTAAAAACAACAACCGTACCTGGTAAAACCACCTATACAGGGTCGGGCCCGGTCATTGCCAATACCGCTGTGACTTCAACCGTTGTTTCCAATAAACTTACCAGTGGCACGGCTGACATCAAGTACCAGACACTCAACCTCTCCTATACCTATTTCTTTGATGACAATGTGAAAATCATGCTGGGATATGAGATCCCGATGAATGCAAAGATCGGCGTAAATACCAAGGGTGTTGGCAATATTACTTCAACCTCAACTGTAAACGGTGTCCCAGTTATATGGGATTACAGCAAAGCCATCAACCAGAATACGCTGACCCTTCGCTTACAGGTTAAATTTTAATACCGGCCGAACCCGGTTACAGCCCTTTCCCGGAACAGGAGGGGGAGCAAATAAGAATCATTGATAAAAAGCAGTAATTTTATAAAAAAAACAATATGAAAAAATCGAACAGAGTATTTGGTATAATGGCCATTATCGCGATAGCCCTTGTTGGTTTCGCCTTTATGCCGGCTCCGAAAAAGATCACCGTGAAAGGTTCCGATACAATGGTAATCCTTGCACAGAAGTGGGCTGAGGTCTATATGAAGTCGCACCAGAACGCCATCATCCAGGTTACCGGGGGCGGATCAGGAACAGGAATTTCAGCGCTTATAAACGGTGCCACCGATATCTGCAACTCAAGCCGCCCGATGAAATCATCAGAGATGGACAAACTGAAAGACCGTTATGCATCAATGGGTGTTGAAATCCCATGTGCCAAGGACGGGGTAACCATTTTCCTCAATGAGTCAAACCCGGTAAAAGAGCTTACATTAAAACAACTGGGTAATATTTTTTCAGGAAAAACACGCAACTGGAAAGAGGTTGGCGGACCCGACCAGGATATCAAACTCTATGGCCGCGAAAACTCATCAGGAACCTATGTCTTTTTCAAGGACAATGTTGTAAAGACTGATTACGCTGCAAGTTGCCAGACCCTGCCGGGAACTGCTGCTGTTGTAAATGCAGTTGCCAAGGACAAATATGGAATCGGTTACGGTGGTGCTGCCTATGCTTCAGGCGTAAAGCACTGCATGGTGAAAAAGGATGATAAAAGCCCTGCTTTTGTTGCCAATGCAGAAACAGTAAAAAGCGGGCAATACCCCATTACCCGTTACCTTTATATGTACCTTTGCAACAGGCCAACTGGAGAGATCAAGGCTTATATCGACTGGATTCTCAGCCCTGAAGGACAAAAGCTTGTTTCGGAAATTGGCTATTTCCCTGTAAAATAATTTTTGGTTAGGACAGATTAAGTGCAAATCGATGATTGGCAGCATTTACTAAGTGTTGCCTTTCGTCGTTAAATAAAAGTAATGGATGACCAGGTTAAAATAAAGAGTTTTGTATTCACCAGAGAGTCGCTGAAAAAGAAATTCAGGTGGTCTGAATTTCTTTCTGAGAAGATCATTACCGGGGTTGCCTTTCTTTCGATTGCCATCATCGTACTGATCTTTTTCTTCGTCTTCAAGGAGTCCCTCCCGATTTTTCATACAAGGAAGAAAGAGGCTCCCAAAGTTGAACAGGTGCAGAAACAGGAGCAATACGGGGTTGATCAGCCAAAGGAACAGACCAACACTTCAGGACAGGAGCAATATGGTGTAACAACCAGGGATACGATGATGATCGAAAACCAGGAACATGCGAAGGATACCGTCGTTCACGGGTCAGACGAAGCCACCTTTAAAAGCCTTGCGGGGAGGCATTGGCTGCCCGTATCCGACAATCCGAGGTACGGACTGATCCCGTTGTTTGTCGGGACCCTGAAAATAACCCTCCTTGCCATTTTGTTTGCTGCCCCGATCGCCATTTTGGCGGCCCTGTTTTCGGCGGCTTTTGCACCATACTGGTTGCGCGAATTGATCAAACCGGCTATCGAATTGCTGGCAGGCTTTCCATCTGTAGTTATCGGGTTTTTTGCCCTGATGGTGATGGCATCCTTTTTCCAGAACATCTTCGGCTACGATGGCCGGCTGAATGCCTTTGTAGGGGGGGTAGCCATGGCCCTGGCAGCTATTCCCATTATCTTCACGATAACCGAAGATGCCCTGACAGCGGTTCCCCGCACCTATACGGAGGCAAGCCTTGCGCTTGGCGCCACACGGTGGCAGACGGCACTGTTTGTAACGCTGCCGGCAGCCACTCCCGGCATCTTCGCCGCGATCCTTCTCGGGATCGGACGTGTTTTCGGGGAGACCATGATCGCCCTGATGGCCACCGGCAATGCTGCACTGATCTCTGTCAACCCGTTTGAATCGGTGCGTACGCTGGCCGCCACCATTGGAGCCGAGATGGCCGAGGTGGTATTTGGCGACACCCATTACAATGTGCTTTTCCTGATCGGTTCTCTGCTCTTCATCTTTACCTTCAGCCTGAATGCGCTGGCTGAATTTTACGTGAAGGGCAAATTGGTTAAACGTTTTCAAGGAAAGCAATCATGAGCAGGCAAAAATCGATTACCGGCGGATTGTTCATCGGGTTAACAGCCTTTTCCGCCTTCCTGATCATAGCAGTGATCATCATCCTGCTGGTAGTGATCATCATCGGAGGAAAAGGCACCTTCTCCTGGGAATTCCTGACCACTTTTCCCCGGGATGGCATGATGAAAGGGGGAATCTTCCCGGCCATCTACGGCACCGTTTTCCTGGTGCTGATCATGTCGGTTGCAGCCGTTCCCTTTGGAACCATAACGGCGATCTACCTGACCGAGTATGCCCATGAGAAATCAATCCTGGCGCAGACCATCCGGTTTGCCGTGAGAACACTGGCCACGGTACCTTCCATCATTTTCGGGCTCTTTGGCCTCGGGTTTTTTATAAAATTTGTAGGCGGCGGGATGGATAACGCATTCCTGGGAGGACAGTTGAAATGGGGACAGCCCAATATTTTATGGGCAAGTCTTACAATGGCACTGTTAACTCTCCCGGTTGTGATCGTCTCAGTGGAGGAGGCCATACGCACGGTTCCCCGCGAATTGCGTGAAGCAAGCCTCGCCCTTGGCGCCACGAAATGGGAAACCATCAAGCGCATTGTTATTCCCGGTTCCCGTTCGGGGATCATGACCGGTACTATTTTGGCCGTCAGCCGCGGAGCCGGGGAAGTTGCACCGATACTTTTTACGGGTGCAGCCTATTACCTGGCCACGTTGCCGACCTCCCTGAGCGACCAGTTCATGAACCTGGGATATCACATCTACATCATGGCAACCCAGTCGTCGAATGTGGATCAGACGCTGCCCATCCAGTTTGCCACTACCATGGTTCTTTTACTGCTTACCTTTACTTTAAATTTAACAGCTGTCATCATCCGTGCAAGATTGCGCCGGAAGGCAAAATGACAAACGATGAAACCTGAATAATGAAAGAGATAAAAATCAAAACAACTAACTTAAGCCTGTTTTACGGAGCCAAGATGGCTTTGAACTCCATCTCCCTCGATATTCCGGAGAAAGAGGTCACGGCATTTATCGGGCCTTCCGGATGCGGCAAGTCAACCTTCCTGCGCACCCTCAACCGCATGAACGACCTGATCCCCACTGTTAAGATTACCGGCGAGGTCCTGGTTGATTCACTCAACATCTACGATAAGGAGATCGATGTGGTCAACCTTCGTAAAAAGGTTGGAATGGTTTTTCAGAAATCAAACCCCTTTGCCAAGTCGATTTTTGAAAATGTGGCCTATGGTCCCCGTATCAACGGGATCAACAATAAATCAAAGCTGGAGGAGATCGTTGAAAGTTCACTGAAAAAGGCCTTCATTTGGGAAGAGGTTAAGGACCGGCTGCATGACTCGGCCATGGGGTTGTCGGGCGGGCAGCAGCAAAGGATGTGCATTGCCCGGACCCTGGCAGTAGAACCCGAGATCATCCTGATGGATGAACCTGCCAGTGCCCTTGATCCCATCTCCACCGCCAAAATCGAGGAGCTGATCTTTGAACTGAAAAAGAACTACACCATTGTCATCGTTACCCATAACATGCAGCAGGCCGCACGCGTAAGCGACCTGACCGCATTCTTTTATATCGGGGAACTGATCGAATTCGGTAAAACCAAGAAAATCTTTACCACACCGGATAAGAAACATACTGAAGAATATATTACGGGCAGGTTCGGATAAACCGTTAACCACGGTCCGCGTGCGGATAAATTTCAGAATTGCGGTTTCGCACCAGCAAAGACCCCGGTCCTGCTGCGCAGTAAATCGTAAATCGTAAATCGTAAATTAAAAATCGAAACTATGGAACGGCATTTTGAACTAGAGCTGGAGAAACTGAACAAGCGGATCCTTAAAATGGGCAACATTGTCTATGACCAGATTCATAACGCCCTGGAATCCCTGCTTACATGTGACATTGAAATGGCTCAGCAGGTAATATCGAAGGACAACAAGGTTGACAAGCTGGATGTCAAGATTGACAAGCTCTGCCAGCGTATTTTTGCCCTTACACAGCCCGTGGCGACCGATCTTCGGCTCATCATGTCGGCCCTGAAGATGAACAACGACCTGGAACGCCTGGGCGACCTGGCCGTCAACATCTCCGCCAAAGTCGAAGGGGTAAGTGAATACAGGGAGATACTGACCGACCTGCATGTGGATGAACTGGCAAACATGGCCGATATGATCGTCAAAGATGTAATAACCATCCTGAATACCCGGAACACCACCTTTGTGAAGGATATTTTTTCATCGGCAAATGCAATCGAGGAGAGGGTTCAGACGATATCTGCCCGCATCCTGGAAGAGATGATGCATAAAACCGAGGTGATCGTTGTAGCCACCAACCTGATGATCATCCTCACCCAGATCGACCGCATCGCGGGATACTCGACCAATATTGCCGAATCTGTTGTTTTTATTGTTGATGGAAAGATGATCAAACATAAAAATCCATTCAAAGAGGCAACGGCCGTGCTCCCGGGAACGATACAGCCTGAGGAATAGCAGGAAAAAGGAATGAAGGTCTGTTCCCTCCGTTGCAGTGAGGTTTCCATCCCGCGTTGAATCTCCTGTTTATCCTTGGGGGTATTTCAACATTATTGCCTATTTTTGTAAGGCAATATTGGTCCACCAACAAACTTTCCATTATGACACAACCGGCAGGCTTACCTCTTGACAACCGGTCAAAGGGGAACTATATCCTTTCCATTACCATCATCGGGATCTTTTTCTTCATTTTCGGCTTTGTAACATGGCTTAACTCGGTACTGATCCCCTTTCTGAAAATTACCTGCGAAAAAAACAATTTTGAATCCTATTTCGTTGCCTTTGCCTTTTACATCTCCTATTTTGTCATGGCCATCCCGTCGGCGTACGTACTGCGTAAAACCGGGTTTAAGAACGGGATGTCGCTGGGGCTTGTCATCATGGCCCTTGGTGCCCTGGTCTTTATCCCTGCAGCCTACAGCCGCATGTACGGACTATTCCTCACCGGTCTCTTTGTCCAGGGAACAGGATTGGCGGTACTTCAAACAGCATCCAATCCCTATGTGACGATTCTCGGCCCTCTTAAAAGTGCTGCAAAGCGTATCAGCATCATGGGCATCTGCAATAAGATTGCCGGTGTTATCAGCCCCCTGATCCTCGGGGCCATCGTATTGAAAGGTATGGACCGGTATGATAAAACCATGCTGGGGGCCATGGATGAGCTCCAAAAAGCCACGGCACTTAACGAACTTGCAGGCCGGATCATTTTACCCTACATCATCATGGCGGTGGTCCTTGTGGTCCTTGCTGTTTTACTGCGGTTTTCGGTTCTCCCCGATATCGACACCGACCAGGAGGACGAAAGCACGGCTGTGGCGAACATCAGCAAGACCAGTGTTTTTCAATTTCCGCAGCTTGTACTTGGCGTTGTAGCCTTGTTTGTCTATGTAGGAGTCGAGGTGATAGCAGTAGACACGATCATCAATTACGGCAAGTCACAGGGGTTTTCCTTCGAACTGGCCAGGTATTTTGCCTCCTATACCCTTGCAGCCATGGTGCTGGGGTATATCATCGGCATCGTCACGATTCCGAAATATCTCAAGCAGGAAAACGCGCTGATGCTGTCGGCAATGTCAGGTATCGTTTTTGGCATCCTGGCCATAGTAACGGCCGGCATGCATCTTCAGGCCACATTTTCGGTTGCGTTCCCCGGGGGGGCGATGGTACTGCCGTTTGACCTGTCGGTTTTCTTTATTGCGCTGCTGGGTATGTCAAACGCCATCATGTGGCCGGCCATATGGCCGCTGGCACTCGACGGGCTGGGTCGCTTTACAAAGATAGGATCCTCCCTGCTGATCATGGCCATTGCAGGGGGTGCATTGCTTCCGCTCCTTTACGGCCGGATGGTCGATTTGTTTAATCCGCAATCGGCCTACTGGATAATCATTCCCTGTTACCTGATCATTTTTTATTATGCATGGTCCGGACATAAAATCCGTTCCTGGAAATAACCTTCACTATGAAACCAACATTATTGATCCTTGCGGCCGGCATTGGAAGCCGTTATGGTGGTCTGAAACAACTTGACCAGATTGGCCCTTCGGGGGAGACGATTATCGATTATTCCATATATGATGCCATCAGTGCCGGGTTTGGCAAGGTGATCTTCATCATCAAGGAGCAGATCGAGGATGATTTCAAGGAGATTTTTGTTGAGCGGTTAAAGGATAAAATTGCCATCGATTACGTTTTCCAGGAGACCTGGATGGTCCCCGAAGGCATCATGATTCCCGACAACCGCAGCAAACCCTGGGGTACCGGGCACGCGGTGATGATGGCCGACGGGAAGATCGACGGACCCTTTGCCGTTATCAACGGCGACGATTTTTATGGCCGCGGTGCTTTTCAGGCAATGGCAGATTATTACAGAGACTGGTCACCAGAACGTGCCAACGACTATTGCATGGTTGGATACCAGGTCGACAAGACCCTCTCGGAATTTGGCGCCGTTTCAAGGGGCGTTTGCCAAGCCGACAGCCAGTCTTTCCTGGTTGATGTTGTTGAACGGACTCAAATTGAAAAACTTGAAACCGGGATTGCATACCGTGATGAAAAGGGGCTGAATGTAAATATTGCGGGAAGCACCATTGTTTCAATGAATTTCTGGGGGTTTACCCCGTCATTCTTTGGTTACCTGAATAGCGCGTTTGAGGCCTTCATCGCCCGGAATGCAGGGAACCTGAAGGCCGAATTTTATATCCCAAGCGTTGTCAATGACCTGATTAAGACAAACACAGCCCTGGTCAGGATTCTTCAATGCGATGAAAAGTGGTTCGGAATGACCTACAAGGAGGACCGAGATTCGGTTGTACGAAGCATCCGCAATCTTGTCAAAAGGGGAGTTTATCCTGAAAACTTATGGGGCTGATCCAATTTTACGCATCACAAAGCGTTATCAAATTAATTACCTACTTTTGTCAACTGGCAAAAACCAAAATTATGAAGAGTTTAAAACATATCCTGATTGGCTTTACGGCTGCCCTTTTAATGATGATCATCCTTGCTCCGCACGACGGCCATGCACAGGTAGTAAACGCCTCAACAAAAAAACGGATCAGCGTGGGTGTCGGCATGTTCACCGATATCTGGCTCAATAAACCATCCGATATGAGGACCCGCAATATCAACCAGGGGGTCAGTGTGTTCGGTACCTATAACATGCCATTCGGCAAAAGCAATTTCAGCTTTGCCATCGGGCTGGGGGTAAGTGTTCACAACCTTTACTGGAATTACTACCTCCCGAAAAATCCATCCGGCACCTTCCAGTTTGCGCATATCCCCGATACCATAAGCCACAAACGCAGCAAAATCACCCTGCCCTATCTCGAACTCCCGCTGGAGTTCCGGTATAAGACAAAAAGCAAGGTTGCCATTGCCATTGGCTTTAAGATCGGGTACATGATGTACGCACACGCAAAATGGGTTGGTAAAGACTACCTGCTGGGCACAGGAAGTTCAAAAGAAATTGTCTCCTTCAAGAATATTAAGAATATTGAGAAATACAACTATGGCCCCACACTCCGTATCGGCTATAAATGGTTTCATGTGAATGCCAGCTATTCGCTTGCCCCTGTTTTCACAAAGGGAACGGGCGTTGACATGTACCCGATTTCGGTAGGTTTTGTGCTTTTGCCCTTCTGATCAGATAAGGATCAGCAGCAAGGTCATTGTAACGGCTCCCATGGCAAAACCGGAATAAATTTCGTTGGCGTCATGGGAGTCTGTTTTTAACCGTGCATAGCCGATGATCCCGGCCACTATTATACCCGAAAGTATTTCAGGGGTGAAATTGATTCCAAAATGCAGCGACAGTCCTGTGAAAAAACCTGTGAAACTGCCAATCCCGATCATATGAAGACTGATCTTGAAATAAAAGTTTATGATCA
>JBAXFZ010000063.1:0-14020 GCA_037139685.1 Bacteroidota bacterium | reverse complement strand
GTGGAGTGCAGACGTGTGCTCTACCGATCTATTTCATATTCTGGTTTGGCCAGGGTGATGGCTTGCGGGGAGATACCTCGATTGTAAACCGCCAGAGAAGGGTGAACATTATGGACTTCAGGGAGTTGTTGTACATGTACAACCGGACAAACAGCGCCACCGAGAGGGAATATTTTAAGACGGCTGCACTCAATAAGCTGGATGAAAACCCTTTGCTGAATGTCGATATCCTGCCCGGCACGGGAATCCATTCCCTTTTTGAAGATCGTGAATGGTCAGCCCCGCTTGTAACGCCGGTTTATGATGCCCGGCGATGTTATGTTGTAGGGATGAAGATAAGACAAAAATGATATAAAATGACTTCCGCACAGCAAAACAGTTCACAAAATATTTGGATTTCGCTGTTTACGGAATTATCTTTGGCATGGTTAACACAAAATTATTCACACTTTTATTTACTAAAACCTGCAATTATGGCTGATGTAAGAATACTTGCCCCTAAAATTTTCAAATGGGAGGGCGGATTTGTTGACGATCCCCTCGATCATGGCGGTGCTACGAACATGGGTGTAACCCTATCTACCTGGCGACAGGTTGGGTATGATAAGGATGGTGACGGCAATATCGATGCGGAGGATATGAAACTGCTGACAAGGGACGATGCTACGGTGGTTCTTAAAAAGTTTTACTGGGACCGGTGGAAGGCTGATCATATACAAAACCAGTCGGTCGCAAATATACTTGTCGACTGGGTATGGGCATCCGGCAAATGGGGCATCATCATTCCGCAAAGAATCCTCCAGGTTGAGGATGACGGTATCGTCGGTGATCATACCATCCAGGCATTGAATGATGCCGATCAGCAGGACTTTTTTGACCAGGTCATGGAGGCCAGGACCACCTTCATTGATGACATTATCAGCAGGGAGCCTGCCCAGGAACGGTTCAGGAAAGGATGGATGAACAGGTTGATGGATTATACGTTTGTTGCATAATCACCGTCAAAATTCACAGTCATGGAAAAGGTTTTCAAATATGTCGTTCTGGCATTTATCGGGCTGGTGGTAGTTTTCATCATTGTCGTAATGGTATGGTTTAGCAGGAGCAACCTGCGGCAGGCCATTGAAGACCTTAAAAAGGCTGATTCAACGCTTGTTCACGTTGCCAGGGACTTAAAAGTAGCGCAGGACAGCCTGCTTCAGGCGCAGCAAACATTGAAGGCCTTTGATAATACCCTGACCGACATCCGGTCAAAAGTGAGCAATCTTGAAAATTCAAGAAAGCAGAATGAGATACTGTTCAACAGGCTCAGTAACCAGCTCAACCTGAAGATCAGCGACATCATGAAGGAGCTCAATAAAGCCACCCAGAACCTGAGTGAACCGGTCATTCATAAAAACTCAAAATGAGTATGAAACGAACCCTGATTTTTTGCCTGGTATTGATGCATGCCTTTTCACTTATGGCCCAGATCAAACCGGTCGGGAACTGCAATGCCGAGGATGTTTATATCTTTTCAAAAGGCGACACAGTAAGGATAAACTGCGATACCGTTTACGCCATGACCAATTTCAGGTATCACGCATATGAAACGATGCGACTGACATTGGTAAAGAACAAGGACCTGCTGTTCAGCACCATAACCGAGTTGAAATCCGCCTATGAAAAGCGCCTGGAGCAGCAAAGGAATGAATACCTTACCTTAAAATGCCTTTATGACTCGCTGGATGCAAAATCGACCGTTTACATCAAATCAATCGACGGCAACATTAAAACATCCCTGAACAGGATTCAAAGCGCCAACTCAGGGATTGATTCAACCCGGCAGCTGCTCAAAGAGACAAAGGATATCCTGAAAAGTGACATCAACAGGCAGCTTGGAGGGAAGTTGCTCTGGTGTGCCGGTGGTGTGGTGATCGGCCTGGGTATATCGGTGGCCGTGTTTTTTATCGCCGGTCATTAAATTATAATGGCCCGGAATTACCTGCTGACTGGTATAAAATGATGACGATAACCGGCTGACCCTTATTCTACAAGGATTTTGCCTGTTTCAACCCTGTTTTCATTCTTCACCCGGATAAAATAGACCCCCTTCGGCATCGCTCGCAGGTCAACAGGGGTCATGTGTTCCGTAATCCTGCATTGTTTCATGACCTGTCCGCGTATATCCGAAATGGATAGTAATGTGGATCCGGTCACGGTTTGGCATTCGAGCGTTAACTGATCCCGTGCAGGATTCGGGTATGTTTTAAACAGGGTTGAATTGCAATGCTTTTCAGCTAAACCAACGCCGCCTCCATTGATGGTCTTGAGGATGGTGCCGTTGTCCCCGACAGCGTACCCTGTATCGGGAGCGGGGAAATAAACGGAATGAAGCAAAATTGAAGGACCGGAGGTCTGGTTGATCCATTTCGTCCCCCCGGTTGTCGTCTTAATAATGATATCATCCTGCCCGACAGCGTAACCTGTATTAGAGTCTGTAAAGCAGACCGAATACAACGAATTCGAGGTACCTGAGGGCTGGACGGCCCAGTCTGCTCCTCCGTTTGTGGTTTTGTAGATTCGTCCATAGGATGGATTAATATCATATCCAACAGCATAACCCGTTTCCGTGTCCGGAAAACAGACCGAAAACAGGTACCCTCCCGTCCCGCTGTTAAACTGGATTCCCCAGTTGACACCCGCGTCGGTGGTTTTCAGGATGATGCCATCCGCTCCTGCGGCATATCCTGTGATTGCACCTGTAAAAACAACCGAATACAAGGAGGGATAAATCCCGTAAGTCTGGATGGCCCAGAGATTGCCGCCATCCGTGGTTTTCAGGATGGTACCGTATTCCCCTGCGATATACCCGGTGTTGACATCCGTAAAAAAGACAGAATTCAGAAAGTTTGTGCCCGCAGGTGCCTGGGGTGACCAAAGGGTCCCGCCATTACTGGTTTTTAATATGACGGGGCCAGCAGGTCCGCCGCCAACTGCATAACCGTTATTTTTATCCGGGAAAAAAACCGAATTCAGGGAGAAGGAGGAATCCTGGTGTTGCAGGATCCATTGATCGCCCCCGTTGGTTGTTTTAAGGATGAGGCCGTAATCACCAACCGCATAACCGGTATAGCTGTCGGTGAAACAGACAGATTTCAAACCATTTCCAAATCCCGAATTCTGTGTTGTCCAATCTTGGGCAATTGCAGCATTGATGATAAACATGACAAGAAAAAAGAGGCAGATTTTTTTCATGATAATTGGTTTTATAGGTGGTTACTGAAGCCTGCAGTAAGGATATCCGCCATGTTCCCGGGTTCAACAAAACAGGATGAGGTCCCGGTGCGGGTATGACCGCATAGGTCAAATGACTTTTTATCGTAAGGAAAGGCCACGGGTAGGCTGAACAGGTTAATCAGCTTGGTGCAAACGTAATGCTGGATGGTCCCGGAATGCATGAAGGCCGTGTTATGCAATAAATCCCTCTTATATCTTCAAACTTACATAATAATTGCTATTCAAAAATAAAAATAATCACATAAAATTTAAAAGGGAAGGGTGGGAAGGCGGGGTAGCAGTATCTGAAAGCTGTTAATGACGGGTGTTGTTAATATAGACTGAGAGTTCAGCCATGGTTGCCACCCTGATAATCTTCTCGTTTTTCTTCAGGTAGTACAATAGTTTATTGTGTTCACTCAGTGCGACATTCATCGGATGTTCTCCGCCCACCCCGTGAAAGAGGAATACGATCAGCGCATGCTCCTTTAAGGCCTGGTTAACCAGGGCAATCAGCTCCTCCGCCTTTTGCCCGTCGACGGTGTAAGCCCTTACATCAAACAGGTCGGTATTGTTCTTCGGATTCATCCCGGGTGTCACCCCGCGGGCAGCCACAAAATCGTTTTTGATGGAATCGGCGAAGGAGGAATCCCCGATGGCCTTGTCTCCGCAGGTATAGGCAAAAGTCCGGTTTGACCGGCCGTCGATGGCGCGGAGAAACGTGTTCGCCAGCCTGATCTCATCGAGCATCCGGGCCAGGGAATAGTTGTCAAGATCATACTCGCTCTTCACCCAGGCTCTTCCTTTTGATTTTCCCACACATGGATGAAACAGGGAGTGGTTCCCAAGCTCATGCTCGTGTTCAGCAATTGCTTTCCATTCCGCCAGCCGGTTTTTCAGGGATGCTGAATTGCAGGGTATATAAAAGGTGGCTTTAAAACCCAGCGAATCGAGCACCGGGATTACATTGTCAAGGTCAACATTCAAACCGTCGTCATAGGTGAGGGCGACTGCCATCTCCTTGCCTCCCCAATCGGTAAGGATTTTTTCCTGGGCAGCGACTGTTATAAATAAAATGAGGAAGACTACCGAAGTTATTGCTGGTTTCAGATTCATGGCGTCAGGATTGTTATAACAGTTGGTCAACGTACAAGGGTAAAAGATCCCGTGATCTTTGTAATATCCTCAGGGCTCCATACATTCCCGTAGGTTGCGATATAGGTATAAACGCCTGCCTGGCAGGTCTTTCCCCTGTATGTCCCGTCCCAGCCGGTTCCCGGATCATGACTGTCGAACACAAGCTGACCCCACCGGTCATATATGATCATATGAAAATCGGCCACCTCTCCTCCTTTTGGCCTGAACAGGTCGTTCAGACCATCTCCGTTCGGGGAAAATGCAGATGGGAAGAAGAGCGGGTTTATCCCGGAACAGGCTGTTACCCTTATGGTGTCGGCGCCCCGGCAATTGTTGACTAAAACAGTGACCCAATACCTGCCTGGCCTGATGACCCTGAACAGGGAATCGTGGGAACCATCCTGCCAGGTTGTGCCGGATGAGCCCGCTACCCTGACCTTCAGGCCAATTGTATCGCCTACTGAAAGGCAGGTGTCGGCCCCGATGCTTACCCTGATCTCGGGCTTTACAAGCAGGTGGGTGGTGATGACTTTATAGCAGCCGCCCGGCATAACCAGTGAATCGATATATGTCCCGCTGGTTGATTGTTGCTGGCCTCCGGCAAGGTATTTATGTCCGAAACAGATGGATGTATCAACAGTTGTGTTGATCTGCTGAACCACAGCGACATGAATTGTATCTGCTGTCTGACAATTCCGCCGGTCGGTGACCCGCACCGAATAGGACCCGGCCTGGCTCACTGTAATTGTCTGGGTGGTTTCACCGGTGCTCCAGGCATATTGATTATACCAGTTTCCCGGGTCCAGCGCCAGGGTTGCGCCTTCACAGATTGATGTGTCATTCCCGAGATGCACCGGGACGGGCATGTCGACAACGAATACTTTGCATTTGGTTTGTTCAGTCGGCAAACCAGGGTCGGCCGTGAGTGTTAAAGTATAGGTGCCCGGGGTTGTCAGAACAGCCGGAGGGGGGACAAACAGCGTTGATGGTGGAATGGGGGAGTTGGAGCAGGGTGGGAAGTAAAGAGTGGTCATGGATGGCGTTGCATTTAGGGCAATTGTGAATATCGTATCGCCGACGGTGACCGATTCGGAAAGTGCAAGGGGTTCATAAAGATTGGCTACGCTGCCCAGCGGGGTTATGCTCTTCGTCCCGGCCAGCCCCCCTGTAAAATGAAGCTGCAGCAGGAGGTTCGTCACCAGGTTATGGTTGGTGATCAGCCCGTACGGGTTGTTGCACTGCACAAACAACGACATGCCGCGGTCGTCGGTCATCCAGCCCAGGTTGCCAAGGTTGATGCCGGTTGGCGTGTTCAGCAGGGAGTTCCCGAAAAACAACTGGGTAAGCGAGATGGTGTTGGCGACAAACATGTACCAGCCCGTGTTATCCCTGATCAGCGCCGGTTGCATCGGTTCTGTCAGCCCTCCGACATTCCCGAGGTTTGTCAGTACTGGATTTATGGTCAGCGAAGTCGGCCACGAGAAACGTGTGATCGTTTTTGCCGGGAAGTTGGTGCAAGAACCAACCCAGCCCGCACCCTCCTGTTCTATGACCAGCCCCCTGGATTTGTTCATCGCAGGTGAATGTGCAACGACGATGGCATTCTGAAAGTCAGCCGACAGGGAGTTTCCCAGATCGAGTCTCACTAGCGAAGTGTCGTTGGTTACAAAAGCATACCATTGAAAACCCTCTTTTTTTACCTGGATTCCGAAAATGCCTGGTTTCAGCATCCCGAAATTTCCCAGGTTCGTGGCTGTTGGCGGGTGCATGAGCCCGTTGGACCAGGTGGTCCGGGTGATTGTCCCGGTGATCGAATTGGTGTTGAAGGCATAAAAAACCGTACCGTCCTGGACGAGTGTTATGCCAAGGGGTTCATCAAGCGTGGCTGACGGGTTTCCAAGGTCAATGCCGTGGATATCGGTTAGCGCATCGCCGGTACAGAATTTCCACAGCCATGTCGATGCTACCTGGGAAAGATTGGTGATAGGCAGGGGTGTATTCACACATACCGTATCGGGGATTGAAAAATCGGCAACTACCGCACCGCCCGGCCTGTTTTGTGCATTGCAGAAGGGAGCTCCAGCAAAAAAAACGAACAGGCTGAATATAAACAGGTAAAGACGTTCGGCGGTTTTCATCGTATAAAATTACAAAAAATTGAATTTGGGCTACTCGCAAAACTGCCTGATCAGGTCGTCAGCCCTCGAATATCCCAGTCGCCGAACCTGGTGGAAATCCTCACAGGCCATCCGGACATTTCTCATCCGAAGGTGCAGGATCCCGCGGTTATAATAGGCCTGGGCCATGTTTGGGTTGATCTGCAGGGCTTTGCTGTAATCGGCAAGTGAAAGGGAGTCGTTTCCCAGCACATCCATTTCCAGGATCCCCCTTGCCATATAACTGCTGGCAAAACCGGGATTGAGGGTGATGGCGGTGGAATAATCCTTTTCCGCGAGATCATATTTTTTCAAACTGTAACAAACAATTCCCCTGTTGTAATAGGCCCCCGAATAACCTGGATAGAGCGCGATTGCCCGGTCATAATCGGAAAGGGCTCCCTCCATGTCGTTTGCCGAATAACGTGCGATCCCCCTGTTGTTATATCCAAAGGCCGATCCCGGTGAATGTACCACCACATCGTTGAAGAGAGTAAGTGTATCCTTCCATACCTGCGACCGCTGCCATGTGAATACTGAAAAAAGCAAAAGAAAACCTGAAATCACGAGATATCCTGAATATTTAAGCCTCCACGGTGCTGTCGCCAGGTAGTCAAACCAGGCAGCAATGATAAACCAGATTCCGATAAACGGGATATAGGCATACCGGTTGGCCATAAAGCCATCTTCGAGCAGCACCAGCTGTGATGTGACCAGGTTGACCAGGAAAAAAAGCAGTCCGAAGATCATTTCGCGCCTCATGACTTTCATTTTTGAAACCAGGAGAATCACTCCTGCAAGGAAGAACGGTACAAAATAATAGGGAACAGGAAGGAATTGGCCGTTTTTCAACGGGTAGGCATAGATTGCCGACAGGTTGAAAGGGATCAGGACGTTGTATAGATACCCTGCCGGTGCGTAAAAAATCATTAAAACCCGGTCAGCAAAGTTATATTCAATTACGGATTGCGGATTCCCGCTGTCGCTCCTGAAGTAAATGGCCGCCAGGCAGAATCCGGCGCTAAGGAGAAACATCGGCAGTTTTTCCAGGATGACACCCATGGTGATCCTTCTCTTTTCGAGGTAATCAAACAGGAACAGCGTTAGCGGCAGGAAAATGACAGCCGGCTTCGACAGCAGGGATAATAAGAATGCGAGGAATACCAGTATAAAAGGAAGGATTTTTTTTTTGTCCAGGTATTGCAGGTAAAACAAGAGTGCCAGTATAAAAAAGGTGGCCGACAGCAGGTTGCTTCTTGCCGAGATCCAGGATACCGAATCTGTATTGATCGGGTGGATGGCAAAAAGCAGTGCCATGACTCCTGCCGTCACCGGGCTCCTGAACAACCTGCGGGCCAGCAGAAACAGGAGCGAAATATTGAGAAGATGCAGGAGCAGGTTGGTCAGCCTGAAAAAAAACGGATCCGGTCCCGACAGGGCGTAATCGGCTGCAAAGGTGATAAAAGTAAGGGGGGTGTACATATATAAATATGCATGTGAAAACAGCGCCTGGATATGATCACCTGAAAATTGCCTGATCATGGCATTGTTCAATACATTATCGGTATCATCGTAATCAAGGAATTGACCATGGAGTGATTTCAGGTAAAGCAGGCAGGTAAAAAGGAGGATACCTGAGAGCAAGGCAATGAGCGGAAGCCTGGTGTTTTTCTCCCCGGGGGCAGTCACTTTTTGAGCCATAGGGCAAAATTAGGAAATAAATCCCCGGCTCACCTCATCGAGCAATTTCAGATCATCCTGCTCCATTCTGAACTTCATGGCGCCCGTATTTTCGGCGGCATGCTGCACCCTGGTGGCTCCCGGGATGGCAACCACTGTTTCTCCGTTAAAGGTGATCAGCCAGTTCAGCGCTACCTGGGATGGGGTTACCTGGTATTTCAGGGCAAGTCGTTTCACCATCTCCGCTACAGGCCGGCTTTTCTCCATCCCCTCCGCTTTGAAACGTGATAAATACCTGCGGAAGCCTATGTTTTTCAACAGTTCCGGGTTGTCATGGAACTTCCCGGTAACAAGACCCTGGGCCAGGGGGGAGAATGCAATTATGGAGATCCCAAGTTCTTTTGCGGTTTCAAGGATGCCATCCGATTCGATATTCCTGTGAAGCAAACTGTATTGTACCTGGTTCGAAACCAGGTTGATCCCTGATTTTTGAAGCGTTTCCCAGGCGCTGCGCATCATCTTTGCCGGGAAATTGCTTACCCCGACATATTTGATGTTTCCGGCCCGAACCAGTTCCGCCATAGCCTCCATCTCCTTAACTTCCGACGAAAGTCCCCAGGGCTGGTGCACCTGGTACAGGTCAATCGGGTAGGGGTATAAACAACCAAGCCGCTCCTCAATGGTCTTTTCAATATTTGATGCAGTCCGGAACATCGGCCACCATTTGGTTGCTATGATCGCCTCCCCCGGCTTTTTCCCATTGGCCGCCAGCGATTTTGCCAGTATCTTTTCCGAGGCACCCCGGCCGTATATTTCAGCTGTGTCAAACCAGTTAATGCCCCCTTCCAGGCTAACCCGCACCACCTCACCGATGAGTTCATCATCAAGCGAAGGCCAGAATTTACCTGCAAGGTTGCCCCTTTTGCTGAATTGCCAGCAGCCAAGCCCGATGGGAGTGACCCTCAAATCTGATTTTCCGAGAGTCCTTAAAGGAATAACTGTTTCCATGAAAGTTGTTTGTTGGTTGAAGAATTTAACATTGCCGGGAGGGGAACCGCCCTGTTAACAGGCAATCAATCAAAGGTAACACAATTTTTACATTACCGGCACGGGACCCCTGCTTCGCAAATAAAAAAGTAATATTTTTGTCCGTATCGTTGCAATCCTAAACCCAAACCGGTATGAGCGGAGAAAAAACAGCTGTCAAGGCTAAACGGATCATTTCAATCGATGCCCTGAGGGGGTTTGACATGTTCTGGATATCGAGCGGCGATGCGTTTTTTGTTGCATTGTTTACTTTTCTGAACACCCCCTTTTTCAGGCAGCTTGCCGTGCAACTGGATCACCCGGCCTGGACCGGTTTCAGATTTTACGATGAAATATTTCCACTTTTCCTCTTTATCATGGGTTGTGTGATGCCTTTGTCGATAACCCGCAGGCTTGAACGTGGCGATTCTCCCGGGCAGATGTACCTGCATATCGTACAGCGTACCCTGCTTCTTTTTTTACTGGGATTAGTCTACAACGGGCTGTTCAACCTTGATTTCGCGGCTCAGCGGTATTCAGGGGTTCTTCAGCGTTTTGCCGTGACCTATTTTTTCGCCTCGGTCATTGTCATGAATTTCAAGGGAAAGGGTCAACTGGTATGGGCTGCTTCAATACTGCTGGTCTACTGGCTGGTGCTGCTTTTTATCAGGGCACCCGGATTTCAGGCCTACGACCTTACTCCCCGGGGGAACCTTTGCGGCTACCTCGACAGGATGTTCCTGCCCGGATCATTCTGCTGCTACACCTATGGGGACAATGAAGGGATACTAACCATGTTCCCTGCGATCACGAATGTCCTGTTTGGGGTGCTTGCCGGCCGCTGGCTGCTGGGTAACTCCGGAAACAGGGAGAAAATCAGGAACCTGGTTTTAACCGGGGTCCTGTTTATCGCTGCAGCACTGCTCTGGAGCCTGGTTTTCCCGGTTAACAAGTATTTATGGACCGGTTCCTATGTGCTGCTTACCAGCGGCATTGCATTTCTGCTCCTGTGTGCCTTTTTCTGGATCATTGATGTCAAAGGATACCGGAAATGGGCCTTCCCGTTTATCGTGATAGGATTGAACCCGATTACTATTTATGTATTGCAGGGACTCTTCGATTTCGGGGTGATTGTGAATATTTTCATCCATGGGTTTGCAGGCAGCCTGGGTGGTTTCCATGATGTTTTTTATCAGTTTTGCATTATCGGGGTAAAATGGTTATTCCTCTATTTTCTATACCGGCAGAAGATTTTTCTGAAAGTCTGAAAATTTGCCCGGTACGCATTCCTTAAAATGTGGTGAGGAAGGAATTCTTATTGGTCTTCTGGTAGATTTTCCGGTTGAAGCTGTAGAAGCGTGCCGGTTTGTGTGAAACGTCAACCTGTTTTTCATTGATGGGAATCACAAAGGGCATGTTGGATACCTTTTTCCTGAAGTTCCGTTTATCGAGGGTGGTGCCTAAAATAACTTCATAAAGCTGCTGCAGCTGCCTGAGGGTAAATTTGGGAGGCAACAGCTCAAATGCGATCGGCTTCAGCCTGAGGTCGGTACGCAATACCTGGAGTGCCTGGTGAAGGATGGAGAGATGGTCAAATGCCAGTTCCTGTACCTCTGCAACAGGATACCACCTGGCATTGGACTGCAGTGTGAAATTGGCTGCCTTATCCTGGTCAATATTAATGAGTGAATAATAGGCCACGGTAACGACAATCTCCTCGGGATGGCCGATAGCCCTCAGCCATTCCATATCGCGGGGCTGCCTGAGAAGCCTTCCGGGGGAACCGATTGCCGAATATTGCTTCAGGTAGATGTTGTCGAGGCCGGTAAGTTCGAGTAGAACACGCGAAGCTGCCGTATCCAGGTCCTCGTCCTTGCGGACAAGATCTCCCGGGAGCTTAAGATCTTTGTATTCCCGGCCCCCGAATTGCATGTTGCGCTCGATCAGCAATACATCGAGTTTGCCGAATTCAAAACCAAACACTACACAATCGACTGAAACGTGAGGATTTAGGTTTCCCAGGTCATTTGAACCTAACATATTAATACGGTTGAGCGGTGAATAGTTTTTCAAGCGCGGAGCGAAGGCAAAATTAACAGAAAATATCAAATTTCAACTACATGCGAAAATTGTTTATTAATGAGGTGAAGGATATTAAGAGCTTCTGTTACTTTGGCGGTTGTCTGCAGTGGCCAGGGTGGAACCGGGTTTATCTCCGGGTCGGGCCGGAAACCCCCTTTTCGTGTTAAAAATAGGGCAGATGTCCTGATGATTTCTGCCCGTTTTTATATCCATTGGGTTGATTACCCGGGTTTTTTCGCATGGCAGGAAAATCAGAAGTACTTGAAAATGATTTATAAAGTACAGATAATCAGTCAATAATAGATTACAATAACGGTCACTGGAAAAATATTCATTTTTTTTTACATTGCGCTTGGAAAGTAATTTGTAATGTTTATAACTTAGTGTGCTTTTTACACTATACCTTTTCCGGTCGGAATCGGTATGAATTGCGTTACAAAAAGCGATAAAATATTTCATTTAGCAGCGTTGTTTGGTAATATATTTCGAAATTTGTTTATGCATTCTCCGGAGCCATGCATATCATTTTTTGAAGATTCACCTGGCCATGTAGGTCAAAAATCTTTTACGAAACTTCATCAATGCATAAAAAAATATTGAAATCCGGAAAAATAAAATCAGTTGTTTCATTTTATGCATGGTTTTCATTATATTTGCCTTAGATAACCTAGTCCTTAATCTCTTAAAATCAATCAAACATGAAAAACACAGTTAAGTTAAGTTGGGTGGTTTTGTTAATTTTTATAACCGCCTTTAGTATTTCCTGCAAGAAGAAATCCACTACGCCGGAAATGATCGTCAGTTTTACCTACAAGGTGGATGTTGCGAATTTTAAAAAAGTCACCTTTACAAATGCTTCACAGAATGCTGTCTCTTACGCATGGACCTTTGGCGACAATACAGTATCAACTGAAACAAGCCCGGTTCATACATATACAGCAGAAGGCGCCTACGTTGTAAAACTTACAGCTACTTCAGAAGCCGGTGTTGTTGAATCATACCATATAACGGTTACAATCACCGACCCGGATGTTGAACTGGCCAAACTGGCCGGAACTGCAACCCAGTCCGGAAAAACCTGGAAACTCCTCCGCAGTACAACAACAGGACGTTACCCGCTCCAATGCGGACCCTGGGATCGTTCAACCATCTGGTGGGCCATGGGCCTTGGAAATGATGAGCTTGCAAACCGTCCCTGCATGTTAAACGATGAATGGACCTTCCTGCGTGACGGTACATTTAGCTATGATGCCAAGACAGATTACTGGGCTGAAGGCGGTATTTTCAACCCTGCAAATGTTTGCGCAGCTACTACCACCATGGTCGGACCCAATGGCGAAGACCTGACAGCATGGGGCAACGGTACACATCATTGGAAAATGACAGCCGGAACAACCCCTACCATCACAGCGATCGGCAAGGGTGCCTTTATCGGTTTCATTAAACTTGGAAACAAGGCAGAAACCAAGATCCCCCTGGATTCAGTCCAGTACAGCATTGTAAAACTCACCGATGGTGCAGTCGACACACTTGTTATTGAAGGCCAGTACAAATGGGATTTAACCGATGGCGGTTACTGGAGATTTACACTGGTACACTATGATGATCCTACACAGGAACCCCCCATCCCCGGCAACAAACCAAGCGCCGGTTTCACAATGGTCATCAATGGCCTGACTGTGACCCTGACCAATACTACCACCAATGGTGTTACCTACAACTGGGATTTTGGCGACGGCCTCTCCTCATCAGTTGAAAGCCCCACCCATACCTACGCTACCGACGGTATTTACACAATCACTCTCACAGCTACCAATCCTAACGGTGTTTCTACCTCCTCTACAGTTGCTTTCGTCTCCACTACCGTGCTTACCGATGCCCTTCTCCAGGGAGGTCCATGGAAAGTCAGGGTGGAAGAAAAATCAATTTTCGTTGGCGGTGCAATGGGAAGCAGCGCATGGTGGACGTTACCCAAAGCCTTCATGGTCAGTGGTACCGGAACCGATGACTGGACATGTATTACCGACGATCAGTTCACCTTCAGCGCCGGCGGTGTTTATACCTATGCCACAAACGGCAGTGCCCGCAACGACGGCTATTTTGGAACACCGAACGGTTGCTGGTCTGATGCTCAGATTGCAGCAAGCGCCAATGGTGCGGCTTTCGGAAGTGCAACACATTCGTATGTGTTCACCCCTGCAAGCGGAGCCAACCGCCCAATCATTACACTGACAAATGGTGCCGGCAAGGCAGCGTTTATTGGTTTTTATAAGGGATATTACGGTGGTGAAAACAACGGAACAAACCCACCCAACAACGGAAACCTGACGAACAAATATGAAGTTATGGGCTATGCTCACACAGCAACCAAAGACTACCTGTTTGTTACCGTCGACATTTCTGCTGGTCATGACGGATCAGCCGCATGGTCGGCAATTCTCGAACGCTAAACGTTTATTAAAATTTGATTGACAAAAATCAGGAGTGAACGCAATATGGCCTCACTCCTGATTTTTTTAATGACTAAATTTTCCACCATGACAAAGACCCTGTTTTTTATTGTATTGTTTGGGCTGGCAAAAATTTGTTTCGCCCAGCAGGATTCGCTCGTTTGGAGTGACGAATTCAACGGCTCCGGTGCTCCCGATCAAACCAAATGGGGTTATGATATCGGGAATGGT
>JBAXFZ010000062.1:0-14067 GCA_037139685.1 Bacteroidota bacterium | reverse complement strand
TGGCAATATTACCGTTCCAGAAACCTGACAAGGTAATCATGGTGGAAGCCGATGATTGCCGTGGGGTATTTGAATTCCGCCCGCTTGAACCAGGTTTCGGTGTGACCATTGGGAACTCACTCAGAAGGATTCTCCTTTCTTCGTTGGAAGGCTTTGCCATCACTTCTGTGAAAATCGAAGGGGTGGAACAGGAATTTTCCACCATTAAAGGCGTTATTGAGGATGTTACCGAGATCATTCTGAACCTGAAGCAGATTCGCTTCAAACGTTTGATAGAGACGGAAAACGCAGAAAAAGTAACGGTTGTCATCGCACAGCAGAAGGATTTTAAGGCTGGCGATATCAACAAGTTTCTTTCTGTATTTCAGGTGTTGAATCCTGAGATCGTAATTTGCCACATGGAGTCCAATGTGAAGTTGTCTTTTGAGCTGTCTGTTGATAAAGGCCGCGGCTATGTTCCCGCAGAAGAAAATAAGACATTGAGCTCGTCACTGGGCAGGATTGCAATTGATTCGGTGCATACCCCGATCAAGAATGTTACTTTTAATGTTGAAAATTTTCGCGTTGAACAGAAGACTGACTACGAAAAGCTTGTCATGGATGTTACAACCGACGGTTCAATTCAGCCGAAAAATGCGCTGAAAGAGGCTGCGAAAATTCTCATCCATCATTTTATGTTATTCTCTGATGAGAAAATCACCCTTGATTCGGCAGAAAAAGCTGTAACGGAAGAGTTTGACGAGACCTCCCTGCATATCCGCCAGTTGCTTAAAACAAAACTGGTTGATATGGACCTCTCGGTTCGCGCACTCAATTGCCTGAAAGCTGCAGATGTCGAATACCTTGGTGACCTTGTAGCCTTCAATAAAAACGACCTGTTGAAGTTCCGCAATTTCGGAAAGAAATCACTTACCGAACTTGAAGAGCTTGTCAAATCAAAAGGGCTTGAATTTGGTATGAATACGACGAAATATAAATTAGATAAGGATTAATTGCGATGAGACACCAAAAGAAATTCAATCATTTAGGAAGAAAAAGTGCACACCGGAAGGCTATGCTTTCAAACATGGCTGCCTCTCTGATCATTCATAAACGGATTCATACTACAGTTGCAAAAGCAAAAGCGCTTCGTGTTTATGTGGAACCACTGATCACAAAATCGAAAGAGGACACGACACACTCACGGCGTACCGTTTTCAGCTACCTGCAAAGCAAAGAGGCCGTGACCGAACTTTTCCGCGAAATATCGAAAAAGATCATGGACCGTCCGGGTGGATATACCCGCATCCTGAAAACCGGAAACCGTTTCGGGGATAATGCAGAAATGTGCCTGATCGAACTGGTCGATTATAACGAAGCCATGTTGTCACCCAAGGATGACGGCAAGACCAAGTCAACCCGCCGCAGAAGAGCAGGATCAAAGAAAACCGCCGCTGAAGAAGCCGCTTCGAAAACAGCTGAAAAAGCAGGGACAGAAGCCAAAGCCAAAAAAGCTCCCAAAGTCGAAGAGCCTGTTAAGGTAGCTGAACCTGAGGTTGTACCTGAAGCTGCTGAAGAAACACCTGAAGCCTGACAAATTGAAAACTGATTTGTAAGCATCGAATACCGGAAAAGGATAACATAGTGATTATGTTGTCCTTTTTTTCTTTAGTTCAATGATCATCTAAAAATAATAACTATGAGCACTATTTTATCTATCCATGCCAGGCAAATCCTGGATTCAAGAGGAAACCCCACCATCGAGGTGGATGTAATTACCGACAACGGCATCATCGGGCGCGCAGCAGTGCCATCCGGAGCCTCTACGGGGGTGCATGAGGCAGTTGAGCTGCGTGATGGCGACAAGAAGGTTTACATGGGCAAGGGTGTACTGCAGGCGGTTCAGAATGTCAATACCGTTATTGCCGAAGAGATACAGGGGATGTATGTTACCGACCAGATTGAAATCGATAAAAAGCTTATCGATCTCGACGGCACTCCCAACAAAGCCAAGCTGGGTGCCAATGCAATCCTGGGTGTTTCACTTGCCGCTGCCAATGCCGCTGCCCAGGTAACCGGACAGGAACTCTATCGTTATGTCGGAGGAGTTGCTGCACAAACGCTGCCCATCCCGATGATGAACATCCTCAACGGAGGATCCCATGCCGACAACTCGATCGATTTCCAGGAGTTTATGATCATGCCTGTAGGGGCAACATCATTCAGTGAAGCACTGCGTATGGGAGCCGAGGTGTTCCACAACCTGAAAGCGGTATTGAAAAAGGGAAAATATTCAACAAACGTCGGAGATGAAGGTGGTTTTGCCCCGAATCTCAAATCGAATGAAGAGGCCCTTACAATGATCATGAAGGCTATTGAAATCGCCGGTTACGAGCCCGGGAAGGATATCGCCATTGCCCTTGATCCTGCATCTTCAGAATACTTTATCCCTGAAGAAAATGTGTATCACCTTAAAAAATCAACAGGCGACAAATTAACCCCTGCCGAAATGGTTGCCTTCTGGAAAGACTGGGCAAAACGCTACCCGATTATTTCAATCGAGGATGGCATGGCCGAAGATGACTGGGACGGATGGAAGTTAATGACCAAGGAGATGGGAAGTAAAATCCAGCTTGTTGGGGATGATTTGTTTGTAACCAACGTTGAAAGACTGGCAGAGGGATTTAAAAGGGGCGTTGCCAATTCTATCCTGATCAAAGTCAACCAGATCGGCACGCTCAGTGAAACGATCAATGCAGTCAATATGGCCTATCGCCACAGCTATACTGCCGTGATGAGCCACCGCTCCGGTGAAACTGAAGATGTGACCATTGCCGACCTGGCTGTTGCACTCAATACCGGGCTTATCAAAACGGGTTCCGCCTGTCGTACCGACCGGATCGCAAAATACAACCAGCTGCTGCGTATCGAAGAACAGCTGGGCGATACAGCCAAATACCTGGGAAAAGATTTTAAATACGCCCGGTAACAGGAATCTTTTAATATTCTGCAAGGAAGAGGTTGTTTCAAAATTCCGGGACAACCTCTCTTTTTTTGACAAAGCAGGACCTATTCCTCTTTGAAGTTTTTCAAAACGTGCACCAGCAGCCCGGTGACGTGTTTTACATTTTCGTTGAAAACCCGGAGCACATCTTCCCAGGTTACAGGATCTTCGTCATGTTTCCATGAATCATAATCCGTCGAAAGGGCAACCGCGGCATAGGGAATCCCGGCTTCCATGGCCAGGCAGGCTTCCGGGGCAATGCTCATGTTGATCACATCGGCTCCAAGCAAACGAAACATCTTTGATTCTGCCCGGGTTGAAAAACGGGGGCCCTCGATGGTCACAATCGTGCCTGCCGGGTGAAAGGAAACCCCGGTTTCCCTGCATCCTTCAATAAGAATTTGCCGGAGGTGGCCGGAAAAGGGATCTGCCATGGGGGTATGAGCCATATGCCCGGGTTCGAAACGATCATAAAAGGTGTTAATCCTCAGCCTTGTGAAATCAATGAACTGATCTGCGATTACCATGTCCCCGCGCCCGATCTCCTGCCGTAAGCTGCCGCAGGCCGTTGTAGCAAAAATGTAACGGCACCCCAGCTCCTTCAATGCTGTGATGTTTGCCCTGTTGTTGACCTGGGTGGGAGGGATCGAATGATCACGTCCATGCCTGGAAAGTATAAAGACTTCACAGGAACCTATTGTCCCCGTGAAAAATGACGAACTGGGATTACCATAGGACGTGGAGACATCCACCTCTTTAATATTCCCGAAGATATTCAGTTTTTCAAGGCCGGAGCCCCCGATCAGTCCTATTTTTATCATGTTAAAAGTTTTTGCTAATATACTCAAAGTGCCGTTTGCTGCTTCCGGCCCTTCAATATTTTATACCCCGTATTGTCATGGCAGGCTGCCCCGCCAGCTTCTACAGGTCTGACATTGTGTAATTTGAACCGGTAAACTTTCATATTTACGGATAAATCTGCAGGGGATATTGCCTGAATACGGATGAAAAGTGTAATTTTGCCGCCATCTAAGAAAATATACATGGCTATTCAATATATTGGGGAACATCTCTTCCCGGGAGAGATGGGGAAGTTTTTTATCTGGCTCGGATTCGGAACCGCTATCCTGGCGACTATTTTCTACCTTCTTGCCTTCATGAACAAGGGGTCGAAAACAATCCTGAAACGTACTGCCAGGGGGCTTTACATAGTGCATGCACTGTCGATGGTTTCCGTGGCTGTTGTACTCTATTACCTGATTTTTCAGCACTACTTTGAATATTCCTACGTGTGGCAATATTCATCCGTGGAATTGCCAATGAAATATATCATTTCCTGTTTCTGGGCAGGGCAGGAGGGAAGTTTCCTGGTTTGGGCCTTATGGCAGTCACTGATCGGCCTGGTATTGCTCAGGCTGGCAAAAAACTGGGAGACCCCGGTCATGATCATCTTCTCCCTTTCCCAGATTTTTGTCACATCCATGCTCCTGGGAATAACCGTGCTGGGCACCAGGATAGGCTCAAGTCCCTTTACACTGCTGCGAAGTACCGTTGAAACAATACAGGGGACCATTTTTGCCATGCCGAATTACCTTACCATGATCACCGATGGCAATGGCCTGAACCCGTTGCTTGAAAATATATGGATGACAATCCATCCCCCCATCCTTTTCCTGGGATACGCACTCTGCCTGGTCCCCTTTTCTTATGCAATTGCCTCGTTTTTAAAACGCGATTACCATACCTGGATCGGACGTGCGATGCCTTGGACATTACTTGCCCTGCTGATGCTGGGCGCCGGGATTCTTCTGGGCGGTGCCTGGGCCTATGTATCCCTTACCTTCGGAGGATTCTGGTCGTGGGACCCGGTCGAAAATTCTTCGCTGGTGCCCTGGATGACACTGATCGCCGGGCTTCATTTCCTAATTATTGCCCGAAGACAGAATTTCGCCCTGCTGGCCGCTTACCTTCTGATCACCTTGTCGTACGTGCTGGTACTCTACGCCAGTTTCCTCACCCGCAGCGGGGTGCTGGCAGATACTTCTGCCCACTCCTTTGGTGATAACGGGATGACGAAGCAGTTGCTCATATACCTGCTGACCTTCCTTGTAATCATGGTCGTCATGATTGGTATCAATGTCCGGAAATTTCATATGCCCCGGAAGGATATCCTGCTTTCACGCGAATTCTGGATGTTTATCGGGGCGATTATCATGGTGCTTGCCGCATTCCAGATCGTCTTCACCACCTCGATCCCGGTGTTCAACAGCCTGTTCCACACCAGTATTGCCCCGCCGGCCGACAGGGTTGGATTTTACAATCACTGGCAAATGCCATATGCGTTGCTTATTACCGGTTTCATCGCCTTCAGCCAGTTTCTGCACTATGATGAAAATGAGCCGGGCCATTTCCTGAAAAAACTTGTGATTCCCCTGCTTGTGGCCATAGTTGTCTGCGTTCTCATTGCCGCCTTTGGAATCGTCACCCGCATGAACTTTATCCTGCTGGTAGCCTTTACCCTTTTCGCCCTGTTTTCGTCGCTTTACAATATGGTTTTCAGGACATCCAAGCCCAGGAACATCGGGGCAATTGTTTCACATATCGGTTTCGTGGTTTTTGTTCTTGGAACCGTGATGACCTTTTCGAACTCCCAGGTAATCTCAAGGAATACCTCGAAAATGGATCTTGGCGACGAGCAGTCGAATGCCGAGAACCTGGTTCTTACACGCAACGACACACTTTTCATGAATGGATTTTATGTGTCATATGTCAGCAATAAGGCGACAGGGAACACAACGGTATATTCGATCGATTTCCTTACAAGGCAAATGGGAAAATACAAAAAGGAATTTACACTTTATCCTTCGGTCAATGTGCATCCCAAGATGGGAGCGGTTTATAACCCCGACACGCGGCATTTCCTGAACCGCGATTTTTATGCCTTCATTGCACACGTGTCGGCCGACCCGGATTATATCGTGATAAAAGCCATCATGAATCCCTATATCAATATCCTGTGGCTGGGCTCGATTGTAATGACGATCGGGTTTGCAATAGCCTTTATTAAAAGGGCACGTCACCGCTGGCGCAGCAACTCCTGATTCAACCCGGGCTAATGCTCCTTGGCTTTGTTTTCAAGCATGGGGACAAACCGGAAGGCTCCATACTCCCTTTTTTCGGTCGAATTGTCTGCATTCCTGGTAATGGTTGTCATGGTCTGGATATCCCCGGCCCCGACAGGAATTACCAGGATTCCCCCGGGTTTTAACTGTTCCAGCAGGGCATCCGGGATAAAGGGGGCGGCAGCCGTCACGATCACCTTGTCGAAGGGTGCAAATGTGGGCAGGCCTTTATAACCATCCCCGAAGAACGTTTTTATCGTATGATATCCCAGCAAGGGAAGAAATTTGCTGGTCCTGTCGAAGAGGGACTTCTGCCGTTCGATGGTGAACACCTTGGCTCCCAGCTCGGCCAGGATACAAGCCTGGTACCCGGAACCTGTACCTATTTCAAGCACTTTGTCATTCTTCCTGATCTGCAGCAGCTCACTCTGAAAGGCTACGGTATAAGGTTGCGAGATGGTCTGACCCGCACCGATGGAGAAGGGCTTGTCTTCATAGGCATATTCCAGGAAGGATGAATCAAAGAAAAAATGACGGGGCACCTTTTCAATGGCAGCAAGAACCTGCGGATCTGAAATCCCCTTTTGCCTGATATTCTGAACCAGTAATTTCCTGAGTCCCTGATGACGGTAAGAATCAACTGGAATTGTGTTGGCCATGAGCTGGGTGTGTGTTAAATATTTCACGAAAATACTAAATTCAGTCAGGGTAAAAACCTACCTTTGCAAAAAAAAACAAGATGCTGAAAATCGGAGTTCTGGGCGCAGGCCATCTGGGAAAAATTCACTTGAAATGCATCAAGGAAATTCCTGAATTTGAACTGGTTGGATTTTATGATCCGGATAAAGCAAATGCTGAGAAGATAGAACAGGAATTCGGGATCAAAAACTGGGGATCGATCGATGATTTAATTGATAATGTTGACGTTGTTGACATTGTGACGCCAACTATCTCGCATTTTGAATGTGCTGCCAGGGCCCTGAAAAAATGCCGCCATGTTTTTATCGAAAAACCTATCGTAACCACACTTGAGGAGGCCCGCGAGTTAATCAAGATCGCAGGAGAAGCCAACGTTAAAGTCCAGGTGGGACACGTTGAAAGGTTCAACCCGGCCTTCCTGGCTGCCGAACCCATTTTCGACAGACCGATGTTCATCGAAAGCCACCGGCTTGCCCAGTTTAACCCGAGGGGAACCGATGTGCCCGTCATCCTTGACCTGATGATCCATGATATCGACATCATTTTAAGCGTGGTTAAGAGCAATATCAGGAAAATCAGCGCCAGCGGCGTTGCCGTTGTAAGCGATACCCCCGATATCGCCAATGCAAGAATTGAATTCGACAACGGCTGTGTTGCCAACCTGACCGCAAGCAGGATTTCATTGAAAAATATGCGCAAATCACGGTTCTTTCAGCGGGATGCCTATATTTCCATTGATTTTCTGAAAAAAGAGCTGGAGGTGGTTAAGATCAGCGATGTTGAAAAGGATACGGCTCCCATGGGGTTTGTACTGGAACTCGGCCCCGGGCGCGGAACAAAGCAGATCAGTTTCGACAAACCCGAAATCAAGCCATTGAATGCAATTAAAGCCGAACTCGAAAGTTTTAATTCTGCGATCGTTAACAATACCATCCCCCCGGTGACCATAAATGACGGATACAGTGCCCTGGAAGTTGCCCATAAAATCATCGAAAAGATCAACCAGACCACCAATAGAATTATCTGATCCGTTGTTTGTCATTTGTTAATTACTTTTATCGAAACACAAACAATATCGGTATAATTCGACCGTTAGCCATAACACCATATCGTGATATCAACTGATATTCCATTTATGATCCCCAGGAATTTACTTATCAAGTTAGGTTTTTTGTCAATCCTGCTCATCACGGTTTCATCCTGTGAGAAGTTTTCCGGGAGCCAGACAATACCTGCTTACCTGAGCATCGATTCGATATACCTGATTACCAATTACTACACCCAGGGATCGGCGTCGCAGCGTATTACCGATGCCTGGGTTTCGGTCGATGATGAGTTCCTTGGTGCCTATGAACTTCCATGCAAATTCCCGGTGCTTAAAACAGGGAAACATAAAGTTAAAATCTGGTCCGGCATCAAAAAAGACGGAATTGCAGCAACAAGGGCCAGTTATGAATTTTACAGCCCGGTTGAGATGTTAGTAAACTTTGCACAGGACAGTACCTCCAGGCTCGGCACACTGAAAACCTCCTACCAGTCATCAACACTGTTTACATGGAAGGAGGATTTTGAAGATGTTGCCCTTACAATTGATACGACAGCGGGAAGTTCAGCCTATTTTCAGAGGACAGCCGTTGGTTCCCCCCTCACATTCGAAGGCAACCATTCCGGTTTGATAGAGCTTGACTCGGCACACGATTTTTTAGAATGCTATACCCATACCATGTATGCGATACCAAATTCAGCTGTTTTCCTTGAGATGAATTTTAATACCACAAATGCCGTCACAGTCGGTGTTTTTACCTATGGAACGACAACTCTCTACCAGACCCCGATAATTACACTCAACACCACCGGCGGCGCATGGAAGAAAATCTATATTGACCTTACAACTACTTTGAATGCCTATTCGGGGATGAAAAACTACAGGGTTTACCTGAGTGCCCTCAAGGAGTCGGGGAAGACTAAATCGTCGATCCTTGTTGATAATTTCAAAGTAGTAACACGGTAGCTGAAGTTAAGAAGACGATTGCAAACTGAATATTCCGTTATGAATAAACGTTTACAGGTTATTAAATATGTTGCAGCCGATATCCTCGCTGCTTTTACGGCCTGGACTTTGTTCTTTATTTACATGAAGTATGCCGTCGATCATCATATATTCTCACACCTGAACGACATATTCGGGGATAAGAACCTCTATTACGGGGTCACAATAATCCCCCTGTTCTGGCTGATGTTATATACCCTGATAGGGACCTACAGGAAGATATTCCGCAAAGCAAGGTTACGTGAATTTGCACAGACTACCCTGATTACGATAATTGGGGTTACGATCCTGTTTTTCACACTGATCCTCGACGACAGGATTATTAACCAGCATACCTACATAGAATTCTTCTTCATACTGCTGGTGTTCCACCTGTTTTTTACCGGTTCATTCAGGTTCTTTCTCACCTCCAGGGCCGCTTACAAAATTCATTACAAAATCATTGGTTTTAACACCATTATCATCGGCAGCAATGGCAATGCCGTTTCGATTTACCATGAGATTGAAAACCAGGAGAAGTCGTCGGGAAACAAGTTCGTTGGTTTCATTAACGTTGAGGGCTACAGCCAATATAAACTTTCAGAATCCATCCCTCACCTGGGCGGGTTGCAGGATCTGAACAGGCTGGTCAAGGAACTGGCAATCGAAGAGGTCATTATTGCGATTGAACATTCTGAAAATCACACTATTGAAAACATTATCACCCAACTCGAAGATACCGATGTGGTGATCAAAATAATTCCGGCTATGCAGGATATTCTCATGGGGTCGGTTAAGACAACCTCCATTTTCCACGCTCCTCTCATCCAGATCTATCCCGATTTAATGCCTGACTGGCAGATGTCGCTTAAGCGGATACTCGACCTTGTTATTTCTATCATCTGCCTGCTTTTACTTACCCCCGTGATGATTATTACAGCCATTATCATCAAGGTGACTTCACCCGGCCCCGTGTTTTTTTCGCAGGAGCGCGTCGGCATCAAGGGAAAACCCTTTACCATGCATAAATTCAGGACGATGTACAAGGATGCCGAAGATAACGGTCCGCAGTTGTCATCGAAAAATGACCCGAGGATAACCCGCTTCGGCAGGTTCCTTCGCCAGTTCAGGGTTGATGAGATTCCCCAGTTCTATACGGTACTGAAAGGTGATATGAGCCTGGTAGGGCCGCGCCCCGAGCGTCAATACTATATTGACCTGATTACCCAGGAGGCTCCTCATTATCGTTTACTGCACAAGGTTAAGCCGGGAATCACATCCTGGGGTCAGGTCAAATATGGCTATGCGGAAAATCTGGAACAGATGATCGAGCGCCTGAAATTTGATATTCTCTACATTGAGAATATGTCGCTGGCCATGGACTTCAAGATATTAATCTACACCATACTGATCATTATCCAGGGACGCGGGAAATAAGCAGTCAGCCAGTTTCCCCATCATGGCTGCCGCTTTTCCCCTGAGGAAAATATCTGTTATTCTTTCCGTGTAATTTGAAGGATCTGGATTCACCTCGATGATGGTGGCCCCGTTTTCTTTTGCCATCACGGGTATCTGGTTTGCAGGCATAACCTCTCCGGTTGTCCCGATGATCAGGAATACATCGGAGATTGAAGCCGCTTCATAGGCCGCAGCCAGCGCTAAACGGGGAATTGCTTCACCAAAAAAGACAAAATCGGGTTTTAGGATACCGCCGCACTCACGGCAGGTTGGCGGCATATGGTCAAGGCTTATGGTACCGGCCGGGTATTCGCGGTTACAATGGATACAGCGCAGGTTCTTTGAATTCCCGTGAAACTCGTAGATCATTTCGGAACCTGCCTCCTGGTGGAGATTATCGATGTTCTGGGTGATGATACGACCCAGCAGTCCCTCCTGTTCCATGCGTGCCAGGGTAAGATGGGCCTGGTTCGGTTTGGCAGAATCAAAGAAATCATAAAAGATCTCCTTTATAACACTCCATGATCCGACCGGATCGGAAAGGAAATAATTGATGTCAAGGATTCGCGGGTCGTATTTCCCCCAAAGCCCGCCAGCGCCGCGGAATGGGGGGATGCCGCTTTCAACCGATATGCCTGCACCGGTAAATGCAGTGGTGAACCTTGATTTTTTCAGGATAAGAGCGGCTTCTGTGATCTTATCTTTCATTCTGCGGGGTTTTGAATAAAGCAAACGGGTGAAAAGGAACTTCTTCTGCTTCGCGTGAATCGTGCCCTCCCTGTGTTCCCGGCAGTATAAATAATTCAATTTGCTGCAAAGGCCACAAAGAAGGCACGACGGTCACATAAGGGGCAAGGGTGTTGGTGCCCGGGGAAACTACTTAAGCCATTTATCAAGCCAGTTGTAAAATGTACGCTGCCATAAAATTCCGTTCTGGGGTTTGAGTACCCAGTGGTTTTCATCGGGGAAGTATAGAAATTCGGCAGGAATGCCGCGCAGTTTGGCTGCATTGAAAGCCTGCATGCCCTGGGTGGCTACAATCCTGTAGTCAAGTTCACCATGAATAACCAGGATGGGGGTGTCCCAGTTTTGCACGAACCGGTGCGGCGAGTTGGCAAAGGATCGCTGGGCCGTTTTATTGTTTTTATCCCAGAATGGTCCGCCAAGATCCCAGTTTACAAACCACATCTCCTCTGTTTCAAGATATTGTGCTTCAAGGTTGAACATGCCATCGTGAGCAATAAATGCCTTGAAACGCTTGTTATGGTTGCCGGCAAGCCAGTATACCGAGAACCCTCCGTAGCTGGCGCCCACGCATCCCAGTTTGTCTTTGTTGACATAGGGCTCCTTTGTCATTGCATCGATGGCGCTCAGGTAATCCTTCATGTTCTGTCCGCCGTAGTCACCGCTGATCTGTTCGTTCCACGCCTGTCCGAATCCGGGCAATCCGCGGCGGTTAGGGGCGACGATGATATAACCGTTGGCAGCCATCATCTCAAAATTCCAGCGGAATGACCAGAACTGGCTCACAGTGCTTTGTGGTCCGCCTTCACAATAGAGCAGGGTAGGGTATTTTTTCGACGGGTCGAAATGGGGGGGGTAGATGATCCAGGTCTGCATCTCCTTGTTGTCGGTGGTCTTTATCCAGCGCTGTTCGATTTTGGCAAGGGCAAGTTTGTCAAGGACATCCTTGTTGGTTTGTGTGATGGGCGTGTCTTTGCCGGTTGCGGGGTCTACAAGGAAAATCTCGGTGGGTGATGACATGGACATCCGGGAGGCAACAAGTTTGTCGCCTGCCGGGAAGACACCCGTGTAGTTGTGGATCCCGTCGGTGATCTTAATGATTTTGCCGTCAGCTAAATCAAGCCTGTAAATCTCGTCGGTTGCATGAAAATCGCTGGTAAAGTAAATTGATTTGTTATCCCCGGTCCATGCAAGGTTTTCGGCATTCTGATCAAAGTTTTTCGAATAATCTTTTGCCGTTTTGGTGGCCAGATCATAAACAAACAGCCGGTTTTTATCCGATTCGTACCCGTCGCGTTCCATACTTTGCCAGGCAATCATTTTGCCATCGGGCGAATACACAGGGGCAACATCGTAACCCATCATGCCGGTGGTGATATTTGCCGTGGTTCCGGCATCAAGATCATAAAGATAGATGTCGGAATTGGTTGATTTCGCATATTCGAGTCCCTGCTTTTTGCGGCAGGTATAAGCAATCACCTTGCTGTCGGGGCTCCAGGTTATCTGTTCCATCCCGCCAAAAGGCATAAGAGGCGTTTCATATGGCTCATTCAGCATAATATCCTTGCCTTTTGTGATCATCTCACCTGAAAGGTCAGCAACAAATATGTGGCTGTATGATTGTACCCATGTGTCCCAGTGCCTGTACATCAGGTCAGTATAAATCCGGCCACTTGCTTTTGGCAGGTCTGCATAGAGATCTTTTTGCTGTTTTTCGCTGGCAACGTCGGCTGTGTAGAGGATCTTTTTCATATCCGGAGCATTCTTGTACCCGTTGATCCCGTTTTCAATATTGGTCAGCTGCTTGCGGTTATTTCCGTCAGGATCCATTTCCCAGAGCTGCATGGAGCCGGTTTCGGCCGACATGAAGGTGATTTTTTTGCCGTCGGCCGACCACATGGCCTGGTATTCGCTGAACCGGGTTTTGGTAAGCTGCTTCAGGTTGTTCCCGTCGGTGCCGATGGTGTACAATTCGCGGTTTCCTTTGTTTTGTGCCACATCATAGTATACGACGCCATACAGTATGGTTTTTCTGTCGGGTGAAAGCTCCGGCTCGCTCAGCCTGCCAAGACTCCATAATACTTCAGGGGTCATCAGGTCGCTTTTAAGTTCGATGGATTTTTTTTCGATAAGCGGGGCCTCCTCAGCTTTTTTCTCTTTCGGTTTGCAGGAAAAAAGCCCTGCCGCCAGGGCAATAAAAAGTACGAATGTTACTTTTTTCATGTTTCTAGTATTTATATTGGTTTATAAGATTTTCGGAATAAACAGGATAAGGCCCGTAACAATTGCTGTAATGGCTGCAAGAAGAACAGCCCCGGCTGCTATGTCCTTAATGATTCCGGCCTGTTTTTGATATTCAGGGGAGATAAAATCGACCAGTTGTTCAATGGCTGTGTTGATGGCTTCCATCGAAATGACAAGGCCGATGGTAAGGGTCAGGATGCACCACTCGGTTGCTGTTAATTTCAGAATGAACCCGGTCAATAAAACTACAGATCCCGCGACGAGGTGAATCCTGAAATTAAGCTGGCTGTGAATGATGAATTTTACCCCGTTAAATGCATAAATAAAGGTACGAAGTCGCCCCGGGAGGCTGATTTTATTTTCCTGGATGCTTTTCATTTACTGCTTGTTAAGATATTTTTCAAGCACGGCCAGCAGTTCATGGCTGCTGATGGGCTTGGAAATATAGTTGTCACATCCCGCGGCAATGCTTTTTTCCCGTTCCCCTTTAAGTGCATAGGCTGTCTGGGCAATTACAGGCAAATCTTTATGCTCTGTTTTCAAAACAAGTGTCGTTTCATAACCATCCATTACAGGCATGCGGATATCCATCAGCACGAGGTCGAACTGTTGGATTCTGCACAGGTCGATGGCTTCCATGCCGTTTTTCGCCCAAACCAGTTTAACCCCTGTGCTTTTAAGCATCCGGTCAATGAGCAGGAAATTTGAATCCTCATCTTCAACCACCAGGATAACCCTTTCGGACCACTTGTTTAAAGGCAGGGTAATCCGTTTGAGCTGAACAGGAT
>JBAXFZ010000061.1:0-14618 GCA_037139685.1 Bacteroidota bacterium | reverse complement strand
GGCGGGAAAGGATGGTCACATCCAGGACACCGATGGGATCCAGGTCATTGAAGGTTCCCGGCTTTGCAGTCATTGAATACCAGCACCCGTCAAGATAGAGGGCGAAGTTGTGCAGGGCGGCTGGTTTGTAGATTTCAGCACCCTTTGGTTCGATAATAAAAACAGAACTGAGTTTCGAAAGAAATTCATCGGTTGTTTGCCCGTTGAGATCTTTCACAACCCGGTTGTAATCAATAATGGTAAGCTGGTTGTCGGGGAAATGAACGGCAAGAAAGAAGTTGTATTCCTCTTCACCCGAATGGCCCGGATTGTTGAATTTTTTTTCATTTCCGACAAGGGCAGCGGCAGCCGTACGGTGATGGCCATCGGCGACATAGGTATAGGGTACTTTCTTAAACAAACTGACAAGGTTGTCAATAATTGCCTGGTCGCGGATTACCCAGAAATGGTGTCCTACTCCGTCATCGGCAACAAAATCGTATTCAGGCAGGTTATTTTTAACGATCGTTGACACAACCTCATCGATTTCGGCAACGGCAGGGTAGGTAAAAAAGACAGGTTCCATGTTGGCGTTTGTAACGCGTACATGCTTCATCCTGTCCTCTTCCTTATCCTTTCGGGTCAGCTCATGTTTTTTTATGATCCCGTTCATATAATCATCAACACCGGCGCAGCCTACAAGCCCGTATTGGGTCTTTCCGTTCATCGTTTGCGCGTAGATGTAAAGTAAGTCCCGGCTGTCGGCATTCAGCCACCCCTGCTTGCGGAAAAGGTCGAAATTTTCCTTGGCCTTATCGTAAACAAGCTGGGAATGAATATCCACCGATGCGGGGAGATCAATTTCCGGTTTAATAATGTGCAAAAGCGAATACTCGTTTCCTTTCGCCTCTTCCCTGGCTTCATCGGAGTTCAATACATCATATGGCCGCGAAGCGAGTTCCTTTGCAATTCCGGCTGGCGGTCTCAATCCTTTGAATGGTTTTAATATTGCCATAATTCCTGTTAGTTGTTTTTAGTCATTATTAGTGGTTAAATAGAAGGTAAGGTAAAGAATTATTCCATGCTGTCATCCTCTTCAAGTTCGCCGGGTTTAACGCTTCGCTGAAGCGATCCGATGAGGGCACCGATCATTTTCGTCATCTCCATTAAATGATTTTTTGAATCGTCATAGGCGCTGGCGGAAATAAAGGAACGGCTTTTGGCCACCGTAGAAAGGACAACACATTCCCTGACGGAACTCTTGGCCATCTTGAGGTAATAGACAAACTGGCTTTTATTCCTCGATGATCCCTCGGCAATATTCAGGGCGATCCCGTTGGCAGAGGTAAGAAACCGGTCAAAAAACGATTTCATAAAAGGATCATCCTTCGTATTCTTGGCCATTAAATACACCCAATCGACATATTCAAGAGCCTTATGGTAAATTCTCAGGTCTTCAAACCTGAAGAATGTGGTCGGTCTTTCGTGTTCGTTTTCCATGGTTTAGCTCAATTAATTAACATTAAAGTCTAGAAAATAGCTCGTAGTACGTATGATTGCAGCAAAAAAGAAACCTATGGTTTATTTATTTACCTGGAATGTTTTATCTCCGTTTTTAATAAAATTGACGATCTGTCTGGCGGCTGCAATACCTGCATTAACATTGGCTTCTTCGGTCTGGGCCCCCATTTTCTTAGGTGTGCAGAAGAACTTTGCCTTGAATGAAGCTTCGATTTCGGCTTTATTGGTTGGTTCAACATCAGACAGGTAAGCAAAATCCTTCCTTTCCTGGAACATCTTAAGCAGGTCGGCTTCGTTGATCACCTCGGCCCGGGCTGTGTTGACAAGACAGGCAGGGGAGGGCATTCTCGACAGCAACGGAAAATTCACCGACTGTTTGGTCTGGCTGTTTGCCGGGATGTGCAGCGAGATATAGTGACAGGCAGAATAGAGCTCTTCAACCGAGCTTACCCATTTCACACCGTCCTTTTCAATATCCTGCCTGGAGACAAACGGGTCGAAGGCGAAGACCTCCATACCAAAACCCTTTGCAATGCGGGCGACATTTTTCCCGACATAACCGTAGGCATGGATCCCCAGTTTTTTCCCCATAAGTTCACTGCCGGATTTGCCGTTAAAAAAGTTCCGTGCATAATACACCATCATACCCATTGCCAGTTCGGCAACGGCATTTGAATTCTGTCCGGGGGTATTCATGGCAACCACCCCTTTTTCAGTTGCTGCCTGGAGATCAATATTGTCGTATCCCGCTCCTGCACGCACGATGATTTTCAGCTTATTCCCTGCCTCTATCACAGCCTTGTCGGCCTTATCGCTGCGGATGATGACGGCATCAACATCGGCAACTGCCCCGACGAAATCGGCCTGGCTTGTATAGCCTTCAAGGAGAACCAGTTCGAAACCGGCCTCTTCAACAACTTTCCTGATACCCTTTACGGCAACGGCGGCGAAGGGTTTATCTGTGGCAACCAATACTTTTGTCATATCTCTGGGTTTTTATAGATAAAGCGGAAGGTTGTCTCAGGAGAACAAATCATAGTTAATTGTACAGCATGAAAACAATTTTCAGTGACAGAAAACCTTTAAAGATTACCTCCCGGCAACGCCTTATGATTCATACTCCTGAGACGGTCCTTCAACCATCTGTTTTACGATTATGCGTTAAGTTTTTCAAATTCATGCATGGCATCCACCAAAGCCTGTACGCTTTCGATCGGGAGGGCGTTATAGGTTGAAGCCCTGAAGCCGCCTACCGAACGGTGTCCCTTAATACCAAGCATACCCTTTGTTTTTGCAAATTCCATAAAGGCATCTTCCTTGTCTTTATACTGATCCTTCATGACAAAACAGATGTTCATCAGCGAGCGGCTCTCCTTGCTTACCGTACCCACGAACATTTTGCTGTTGTCAATTGCATCATACAAAAGGTTGGATTTCCGGATGTTCATCTCCTGAACTGCCTTCACCCCACCCAGGCTTTTAATCCACCGGAGGGTTTCGAGACAGGTGTAGATGGCAAAAACCGGGGGAGTGTTGTAAAGGGATGGCTCCTTGAGATGTGTGGCATAATTCAGCATGGTAGGAATTTTGCGCTCCACTTTTCCGAGGAGCTCTTCCTTGATAATAACAAAGGTAACACCGGCAGGTCCGAGGTTTTTCTGGGCACCGCCATAGATCATTGCATATTTTGAAACATCGACCGGACGGCTCAGGATATCGGAGGACATATCGGCGATAAGTGGAACAGCACAATCCATATCCTTGTGAATTTCAGAACCATAAATTGTGTTGTTTGTCGTAATGTGGAAATAGTCTGCGTCAGCGGGTACGGTGAATTCCGTGGGAATATAGGTGAAGTTTTTGTCGGACGAGGAGGCAACGACATTCACCTCGCCAAAGAATTTGGCCTCTTTGATGGCCTTTTGGGCCCAAACGCCTGTTTCAAGATAGGCGGCCTTTTTGTTCAGGAAATTGTAAGGAATCATGCAAAACTGCATACTGGCGCCTCCGCCAAGGAATATAACCTGATACCCGGCGGGAATATTCAGAAGCTCTTTAAACAGGTCCATTGCTTCGTCAAGTATGGCCTGGAAATCTTTACTCCGATGTGAAATTTCCAGCAATGATAAACCAATACCATTTAGGTCCAGAACAGCTTTTGCTGTGTTTTCGATGGCAATGCGAGGCAGGATAGAGGGACCGGCGTTAAAATTGTGCTTTTTCATAGTGTAAGTTTTTAATTTGTATAAAGTTATAGTTGAAGTAGTCGTTGCGGAATTAAGTAAACAAAGTAACCGCTTTTAATTGTGAATTCAAAAATATAAAAAAAAGATAAAAATTAACCGCCATTTTGAAAATTTAAATTCAGGCCATTTCCCGGCGAACAGTTATGCCAAAGCCGGAACTCAATACACAATTGGTGATGTTGTTAAACCGGTGCATTTTTCTGAAGGTCAGTGTTTATTTCTGGTCTCAAGCCCTTTGACGAAGTGCCAGTTGCCTTTAACAAACTGAAAACCGTCGCAGACCTCGCCCGCCGGAACATAATACTGGTATTGGCCCTCCAGCTGGGGATCGAGCGGGATGAGATGGTCCCCCACAATCATCAGGCCTCGTTCACTTATCGTGTCAAAGACACGGCTCCGTACATTCCATTTCCTGCGGGTCGAGGTGATTTGCTCCTCATATTTAAGTGACATGGATGTCGTGGCCGCATACCTGAAAATGACCCTGGTCATGCTGCCTTTTTCATAATCTGGAAAAACAGGCAGGCCAAAGTGCGGCAAATCCTTATCATCGAAATAGATGATCTCAATTACCTTCTGGGTGATGGTTGCATTGTTGCCTGCCCAGCCAAGCAGCGTGTAGAATTTTCCACCCTGCTCGTTTTCACAGCTGATGACTGTATAATACAGGGCCCCGAACCAGTGACCGGGCTCAAGGATGGCTGTTTCGGGAGAACTTATTGAATCCGAGAAATCGTGCAGCGTGATAACAACAGGATTTTTCCGGTTAAGCAGCTTTATATAGCCGTAACATCTTTTTTTTCCGTTGCCCGACGGCAGGTTCCAGTGATATATCCTGAATTTGTTGTCGTCCGGGGCAACCTTGATCAGTGTTTTAATGGATTCAAATGTGTAGCTGTCTGATGCCGGCATCAAAAGGGCTGAGAACAGATCCCGGGAAAAACGCTGGTTCAGTATCTCATTCAGGCTGTCGCTGCCGGCTTTGTTCATTTCAGAGAGGATGGCGGCAAGGGTGTCTTCCGACTGTTTCATGCTTTTAAAACCCTGTCCGCTGGCGGGATTCTTAAGCCCGGTGATGCCCGCCAGGACCATCATAAAAACAAATAACTTATTAACCCTTTTCATTTTTATAAATTGGCCGTTGTCTTTTCCATTCAGGGCTTGCAAAGTGTGATAATCCCGTTGAAGAACCAGCCCGGAGCGGGGACAAAATTAATGAATAATGTGGATGGTGGACCGGGTCGGTTCACGAGTTTCCAGGAGATTGGGTTAACTTTGCAAAAATTAACTGATGAAATTAGCCGACCGAATCGAATCGTTTGAGATGCTGGGCGACCTGCTTCGCCGCTACCATGAGAACAGCAGCGACCCTGCACTTTCGCGCTTCAGGCATGCTGCTCAACTGGCTAATGCTGAAAATCCCTGGTTCACGCCTGAACACATCAGGCTGGCCCTGAACAGCCTGGGAACGGCGCTCAGTCATGAAAATATCACCAGATGGCTGTCGGGGTACGGGAACAGGCTGGAAAATGTATCCGCCAGCAAGACAGTAGGGGTGGTGATGGCCGGAAACATTCCTGCCGTCGGCTTTCATGATTTTTTGTGTGTTTTGATTTCGGGGCATAAACTTATTGCCAGGTTGTCATCATCCGATGCCCGGCTGCTGCCGGCCATGGCAGCCGAATTAACCGACGCCTTTCCCGGTTGGCATAACCACATTACCTTCACCACCGGCCGACTCGAGGGCTTCGACACCATTATCGCCACGGGTAGTGACAATACATCACGCTATTTTAATTTTTATTTCGGAAAATACCCGAATATCATCCGAAAGAACAGGAACAGCATAGCCATCCTTAATGGGAGGGAAGATGCCGATACCCTGAAAAAAATTGCCGGTGATATAATGCTCTATTTCGGGATGGGATGCCGCAGCGTTTCAAAAATATTCGTCCCCCGTGGATATGATTTTTCCGGATTGACAAGGGCAATGGAGAAGTACAGTCAGTTTATACACCATAATAAATATTGCAACAATTATGACTACAGCAGGTCAATTTTCCTTGTTAACCAGGTTCCCTTTACCGATGCCGGGTGCCTGCTGTTAAAGGAGGATCCTGCACTGGCGTCGCGAATAGCAGTTTTGCATTATGAATATTTTGACACGCCTGAAGAAATTGAAAAATATGTCGAGGAAAACAGGGAGTTTATCCAGTGCATAGTGAGCAACATGCCTGTGGGCGCCCGTTCAGTGAAGCCCGGGATGGCCCAGAATCCGGCTTTATGGGAATATGCTGATGACCTTGATACCCTTGACTTTTTGCTTTCCTGAAAATGGAAATAAAAATTCCTTGGAAATCAAAAAATAATCATTAATTTTGCACCCTCATAAAAATATCCATTTACAATGAAAAAAGATATCCATCCCAAAGATTACCGTCTGGTCGTTTTCAAAGATATGTCGAACGAGTATGCATTTATGTCGAAGTCGACCGTTAAAACCAAAGAATCCATCCTGTGGGAAGATGGGAAGGAGTATCCTTTGATCAAACTGGAAATTTCGCACACCTCGCATCCATTCTATACAGGTAAAATGAAACTGGTTGATACTGCCGGTCGTGTTGATAAATTTAAAAGCCGCTACCAGAAGCACATTGACAGGAACGCAGCAAAATAAGACCCTGCAACAATATTTCACGAAAAGCCTCCGTTTTTCTGCGGAGGCTTTTTTTATTTGTAATATTTCATAATTTTGCATAGGAAACCATAATCTTTACCCAATATAATTCTGTTCCAACATGAATTACATACTCTTTGATGAAAATATTGTCCGGACAAACCTGTTACCCCTGACCTTTGTCCGCCCGGTTGCCGATATCAGGATCGGGATTCTTACCATCCGCGAAAAATGGGAAAAACGCCTGAAATCAACCACCTCCTCGCTTACCGAGAGTTACCTTGCCGCTAAATTCCCGATCATTAAAGAGGCTGAGAATATCCTCATCAATGGGTCTATTTGTCCGAACGACGAAATAATTACCGCTATAAAGGCTCTCAAGCCAAACCAGACTGTTGTTTACAAAGACACGATCATTGCCCTGCATGTAACTGAGGATGAACTCGATCATATTGGTGATTCATCTTCTGTAGGCATCGAGGAGATAAAAATGGCCGAAGCTCCCCTGAAAATCAACCACACCTGGGAGATTTTTTCCAAAAACGAAATTGCGCTGCAGGAAGATTTTCAGTTACTGACAAAGGGAAGGAAGTCGCATAAACTGAGTGACACAAACAGGATACTGGGTGCTGAGAACATCTTTGCCGAAAAGGGAGCCATCGTCGAATGTGCCATCCTGAACGGGACTACCGGGCCGATTTATATTGGCAAAGATGCCCACATCATGGAGGGGTCTGTTATCCGGGGTCCTTTTGCACTTTGCGAGGGTGCCGAGGTGTAAATGGGTGCAAAAATATATGGTCCGACCACAGTGGGACCCTTTTGCCGTGTCGGAGGAGAAATCAACAACTCGGTGCTCTTCGGCTTTTCCAACAAGGCTCACGACGGTTTTCTCGGTCATTCGGTAATCGGGGAATGGTGTAACCTGGGAGCCGACACCAATACATCCAACCTGAAAAACACTTACGATAACGTACGTCTGTGGAGCTACGGCAAACAGACTTTTATCAACACGCACCTTCAGTTTTGCGGGCTGATCATGGGCGACCATTCTAAATGCGCCATTGATACAAATTTCAATACGGGTACGGTTGTTGGCGTCAATGCCAACATTTTCGGTTCCGGGTTCCAGCGGAATTTCATAGCCTCCTTCACCTGGGGGGGAACTGCCGGATATGCGAACTACAGCATCAAAAAGGCCATGGAGGTGGCAGAGATCGTTTTTAAACGCAGGAACCGGGAGTTTAATGAAATCGAAAGAGACCTGCTAACCAGTGTTTATCACATTACCCTCAAAAATAAATACCTTTAACCGGTAGCTGAACCATTCTGGCACATTAATTGTCCTTATTCACAGTCCCGGCAACCAGGCCGGGATTTGTGACATTTTGTCTTTATTCATAAAAGGAAATCCAAATGGAGCATAATTCGTTGATGTTCTCAGATTTAATTGATTCGGAAACCGAGTTCATACCCTTACTTTCATCGGAGGATGAGGAGGCAATGAATACAGAGGAGGTTCCCGAGATACTGCCGATCCTGCCGTTACGGAACACTGTTCTGTTTCCCGGGGTTGTCATCCCGATTACTGTTGGCCGTGATAAGTCGATCAAACTGATCCGGGAATATTATAAGGGCAGTCGCATAATCGGCGTTGTGGCCCAGAAGGATGCCACTATCGAGGATCCTGAATTCAATGATCTGAATACGGTAGGAACCGTTGCCTATATAATCAAAATCCTGCAAATGCCTGATGGCAGCAATACCGCCATTATCCAGGGAAAACGACGCTTTGCCATAAAGGAGCTCATACAATCGGAGCCTTACATCATGGCCGCCGTCACAGCCTTCGAAGCCCCGGTAATCCCCCAGGAAAACGGGGAATTCAGTGCCCTTATCGCATCGCTTAAGGACCTTGCCATCCAGATAATCACCAAATCACCCAATATCCCGTCAGAGGCAGCTTTCGCAATTAAAAATATCGAATCCCCCTCATTCCTGGTCCATTTTATTTCATCAAACCTGAATATTGAACTTGCCGACAAGCAAAAGTTGCTGGAGGTATCAGACCTGACTGATTGTGCCAACCTCGTTTTGTCATACCTTACAAAAGAGCTGCAGGTGGCCGATCTGAAGCAACATATCCAGAACAAGGTTAAAACCGATCTTGACAAGCAGCAGAGGGACTTTTTGTTGAACCAGCAGCTGAAAACCATCCAGGAGGAGCTTGGAGGGAGTCCGAATGCACAGGAGATTAATACACTGCGGGAACAGGCAAAGGATAAAAAATGGTCGAAGGAGGTATCTGACGTATTCGAAAAGGAGATGACCAAACTCCAGCGGATGCATCCTATGGCTGCAGAGTACTCGATCCAGACAAATTATCTCGAAACCCTGGTTCAGCTCCCCTGGGGCGAATATACCGTTGATAACCTTGACCTTCATCATGCACAGCAGGTCCTTGATGAGGATCATTTCGGGCTGGAAAAGGTGAAGGAGCGGATCATCGAACACCTGGCAGTCATCATTCTGAAACGCGACCTTAAGTCGCCCATCTTATGCCTGGTCGGCCCTCCGGGGGTTGGGAAAACCTCGCTTGGGAAAAGCATTGCCCGCGCCATCGGCCGTAAATATACAAGGATGTCGCTGGGCGGTCTCCGCGATGAATCGGAGTTGCGCGGACACCGCAAAACATACATCGGCGCCATGCCCGGCAGGATCCTGCAAAGCCTTAAAAAGGTGAAGGCCTCCAACCCGGTCTTCGTCCTTGATGAGATTGACAAGGTAATGGGGATGAATATCAACGGCGATCCGCAGGCCGCCCTGCTCGAGGTGCTCGATCCCGAGCAGAATGTCGCTTTTTATGATAATTATCTTGAAATCGAATATGATCTTTCCAGAATCATGTTCATTGCAACTGCTAACACCCTTAGCACCATTCACCCGGCGCTGCGCGACAGGATGGAAATTATTGACATCCCCGGCTACCTGATGGAGGAAAAGGTGGAGATAGCCACCCGTCACCTGGTTCCGAAACAACAGCGCGAGCATGGCGTGAAAAAAAGCCAGATTCAGTTCAGCAAAGAGGTACTTCAGAAAATCATCGAAGATTACACCCGCGAATCAGGCGTCCGTTCGCTTGAGAAAAATATTGCCAAAATAGTCAGGAGTAAGGTGAAATCAATTGTTACCAATGAGAAGTTCAATAAAAAACTCTCGGCAGCCGACCTGAAAAAGATAATGGGAATCCCCATCTTCCAGGCCGAAAAATCGATCACCAACGAAATTCCCGGGGTTGTTACCGGGTTGGCGTGGACCATGGCAGGGGGGGAAATACTGTTTGTGGAGGTGAGCCTCAGCAGGGGCAAGGGCGACCTTACCCTGACAGGAAACCTGGGTGATGTAATGAAGGAATCGGCATCCATCGCACTTGCCTACCTGAAGGCGCATTCAGAGACTTTTTCAATCGATCCCGATATCTTCCAGCGATGGAATGTACACATCCATGTTCCCGAAGGGGCAACACCCAAGGATGGCCCGTCAGCAGGCATCACCATGTTCACGGCACTGGCATCCGCCTTTACCCAATGCAAGGTCCGCAACCGCCTTGCTATGACCGGTGAAATTACCCTGAGGGGTAAAGTTCTGCCCGTCGGCGGAATCAAGGAGAAGATGCTGGCAGCGCGGCGTGCTAACCTTACGGATATCGTTTTATCGAAAGAAAATAAAAAGGATATCGAGGAGATCAAAGCCGATTATATCGAAGGGCTGACCTTTCATTATATCGATGAAATGAAGGAGATCAAGGATTTTGCCTTGCTGAAGGAACAGGTTGACAACCCGCTGACCTTAAAATACTGACAGGCAGCCGTATCTTTATCTTACCACCACCATCTTTTTTGTTTCCCTGAAATTGCCGGTTTCCAGGATAATGCAATAGATTCCGGGGACAAACTCCATACCTGACAGTTCAAACCTGTAATACCCCGGTTGCTGCCTGCAGCTGACAGGGGTAAGCACCAGCTTGCCATTGCTGTCGGTCACGGAGATCCTTACTGCTCCGGGGTTGGCTATTTCATACGTCACAACTGTTTTATCCGTGAAGGGGTTGGGTTCATTCTGATCCAGCCTGGAACCCGTTCTTCCGCTTTTTGTTTTGATCCCGTAAATAGTTGAAGCCTGTTTCAAAAGGATATTCCGGTTCGGATCAAAGGTCAGGGATATAGGTTTTTTCGAACAGGTGAAGCCAAATGCCTGGTGGTTTGTATCGTTTACAACCCTGACAAGGGTGTCGGTTGTATCATTGAAACTGATGAGGAATTCCAGAGGCATTTTAAAGAATACCGTATTGACCTGTGCCTGGTTGACCACCACCGTCACCTTCCAGTTGTTTCCGCCCAGGCTGTCAACCTCGAATATGTTCTGGTATACAGGGTGATTGGGGGCGTAAACCCACTCATCGAAAAACCAGCCCAGGTCTTTCCCTGCGACCTGGCTGACCTTTGCTGCAAAGTCACCGGTTGTTGCATTTTTGAACATGAAAGCAGTATCAGTCGCATAGTCATGCATGGCCTTGAAAAACAGTGAATCGCCCAGGACATACCTGAGCTGGAACAGGACACAGGCCCCCTTGTTATAGGTGACGGCCTGGTTATATAACGCATTTCCATCCGGTGTATGAATGGCCCAGTCGGCGTGATACAGCGGCCACCCCGGGTTTGCCGAAAGGTAGTAGTTGGCAAGGGTGTTCATGCCGGCTCTGTACGCCTCATTACCTGCAGAGTGTTCGACCCAAAGGTTCTGGCAATAGGTGGCAAATCCTTCATTCAGCCAGACATCGGCCCATGTGCCGCATGTTATAAGATCACCGAACCATTGGTGGGCATGTTCATGAACGATGATTTCGGCATTGTTATAGGCGCCCGGCATGAGGTTTACCATGGTCTGGTTTTCCATCCCGCCCCACGAAAACTGGTTGTTGAGAGTTGCAAAACCAATTTTCTCAAAGGGATAATTACCGAAACGTCCTGAAAAGAAGTCTGTGGCAGGGCCCAGAACCGTATCGATAACTGCCATACTTTCCCCAGCCTTGTAATAGGCCATAACGGGTATGCTGTCGGTGGAGCTGGATAATTTATGCCAGTAACGGGTATGAATGATGAAATTCACCTTCGAGGTCAGGGTTATCAGGTAGGTGGCAACCGGGATATCGCTTTTCCAGTGGTAGCTGATGGTGTCGGCCGAAATGGTTGAATCGGCAAGCATCCCGGTTGATCCAAGCCGGACGGTGAGCGGAACCCTGGCAGTAAGCTCCCAGGCAGCCTTGTCGGAGGGACGATCCCAGCAAGGCAGCCATTTACGCGCCCCTTCAGGCGGGGAATCGGTAAACACGGTGCCGTAGGATGCATAAAATCCTTTGTCGTTCACGTTCTTGTGCCGGTAGTATATTTTCACCTCCGGCAATTCACCGGGCTGGTAGATCCTGTCAAGCCGGATCATCAGGGTGTCATGCTCATGCGTGTAGGAAACTGCCGCCAAGCCGACAGAGTCGATAACCAGTGATGTGCTGACGGCATTCAGCCTGATAACGCTCAATGCGGAATCCACTTTCAGTTTAACAACCTCCCGTGCCGTGAAACTTTTAGGATAAGGGTTCAGGTAACACTTGTACAAATCAATATCAAGCGTGTATTTCAACGCATCAAAGCTGTGCCGGGTATAAAAATGAGCAGTGTCGGCAGGAAAATGCACCTGCTCGAGGGCGTGAGCAACCGGGGCTGCAAAAGAAAACTGCAGCAGGATAATGATATAGGATGCTTTCATTGTACTACCTGACTACCACAAGTTTTCTGAACAGCACACTTGTGCCGGCTGTGAGTTTGTATAAATAGGTCCCTGCAGTGAGCTTCGAACAGTCAACCACCACCTCGTGCATTCCGGGAGTCTGCATAGCAGCCGGTATCCGGATTTTTACGATACCAACCATATCAGTGATTTCAAGCTGCACCTTTTCAGGCTGTCCGATTGAATAGCTGATCTGTGCAGTCGCCCGCACCGGGTTAGGACAGTTCTGGTATAGTACCGTGGCGCCATCGGATGATACTTCATCAAGTCCTACAACCGTACTGCCGGCTTTCAGGACAATCTGGCGGTTGGGGTCGAACTGGAGGTAAACAGGCTGCTTGGTGAAAGTCCAGGCATATTGCTGGTAGTTGACATCATTCATGACCCTGAAGGTAGAATCAGTGCCATCTGTGAAGTGCACCAATATCTCCAGCGGCATTTTGAAGAATGGGGGATTTGTTTGTACCTGCTTTGCAAAGAAGTTTATCTTCCAGGTGCTGCTGCCCATATCCTTGATATTATAGGAATTCTGATAAACCGGGTGATTCGGCTGGAAGATCCATTCGTTGAAAAACCAGTCATAATTCGCGCCGGTAACCTGGTTGACCTTGGCATTAAAGTCCTGGATGGTGGCTGAGTGAAATTTCAGGATACTGTCGGCCGAATATGCCCTCATGGTAGCAAAAAACATGGAATCACCCAATACATAACGCAGCTGGTGGAGCGCACATGCACCCTTCATATAGGTGATCGAATAATCAAAAAGGGTGTTGACCGGCGGTGTTGTCACCGCCCAGGCCGGGTTTGAGATGGCCCATCCGGCATTTGCCGAAAGATAGTAATTCGCGTCGCCGTCGATATCTGCTTTATAGGCGGCATATCCACCATAGCTTTCATACCAGAAGGCTTCGGTCCAGGTTGCAAAACCTTCATTGAGCCAGATATCGGCCCATGTGCCGCAGGTAATCATATCGCCAAACCACTGGTGTGCAAATTCATGTGCAGCAAGGCTTTCCTGCCAGCAGTTCGGGCAGAGGCTCGTAAGGGTCTGGTTCTCCATGCCTCCCCACGCAAAATCCGAGTTGAGGGTCGCAAACCCGTTCTTATCAAAGGGGTGTTCAATAAAATTCTGGGAGTACCAGGTGGTCATGGCCGGGAGGATTGAAGATACAGGAGTGGGATCTTCCCCCAGGTTAAAATAATACCTCAGGGGTATGCTGTCGGCAGGATTGCTGAGTTTATGCCAGTAGTTAATATTTAACTGGAAGTTGACTTTGGAGGTCATCACCATCAGGTATGTTGCAACATTTTGGTTTGAGATCCAATGGTAGGTAAGCACATCGCCGTTAAGGGATGAATCGGCCAGCATGCCGTTTGAACCGAGTTTAACGGTCGATTTGACTTTGGCCGTCAGTTCGAAAAGTGCCTTGTCTGACGGATGGTCCCAGCAGGGGAACCATTTCCGCGCTCCTTCGGGCTCACAATCGGTAAAGACCGTCCCGGTGTTTACATAAAATGCATTGTCGGCAACATTGTTGTGGTGGTAATATATCTTCACATTGGCAGTCTCACCAGGGGCATAATTCCTGTCCAGCTGGATCCTGAGTGTATCGCTTGAATGGGTAAACGAAACCCCTGACAGCCTCACCGAATCAATCGTAAGTGAAACATTGTCGGCATTCAGTCTTATTTTGTTCAGGGTAGAATCAACCAGGAAGGTAATGACGACCGAACCGAAAAAGTTTTTAGGGTAGGGGGGGCTGTAACAGGCATATAAATCAACATTCATCGTATATTTTGTGACATCGAAGGTATGCGGCGCCACAGTGGCAGTATTGAAGGGTTTGTCCGTTAAGGCATGACCTGCCGACTTCTTCATCGAGCAATAGGACGATCCTTTAAGCGGCAATTGCACCTGACCATGGGAAACCACCGCAGTCAGCAGGAATAACATTAAAAACAGGTTGAAACTTTTCATGGAAGCAGGAATTAACGTATGAATGTATGACACAAAAATACTGAATTTAGCGGCAATGGCTTACTAATTTAATGATATCTTTTTTCAACGGACCGGCTCCTTGAAGATCTGCTTTACTATATGTATTCCAGCCTGACGATGAATAAAAGAAAAAGTGTTTTTAGATGACCCTATTGAAAAAACAGATATTTTTGCCATCTCCCTTATGAAACAGGCAAATTTTATCTTCCTGCTGGTTCCCTTTGTATTCCTCTCATGTCAGCATCTTGACAGGCATGAAGCCAGGACCGTTTTCAGGTATAACGAGGCAGCCGGGATCACCACCCTCGATCCGGCATTTGCGCGTGACCAGACCATCATCTGGGCCGCAAAT
>JBAXFZ010000060.1:0-14647 GCA_037139685.1 Bacteroidota bacterium | reverse complement strand
CTTCAACGACAGGGCTGTAATGGGGTCGCTCACAATGACCAGCCTGAAGATTGGGGAGGACAGGTAGAACAAAAAATTCCTCCTGGATTCACCTATACCACAATCTCACCGATCACGCCATTAGCCAGGGTGATAAAATCATCATAGTTGCCGGGTTGTCCGCGGTTTTCATAGAAAAGCAGCAGTCCCATCACGGCAAACCTCAGCTGCCGGCGCATTTGTTCGACCCTTGCCTGGTCGATGGCATCTTCTCGGGTAAGAATATTCCATTGCTCTTCGCACAACCTGTCGAGAAAGGTGTAGATGAGCTCCGTCAGCTCTTTCCTGTCGGCGATTCCCCTGATGCGCTCCAGGAAGCAGAGTTCGAATGTGCCGGGATATTCGATGAAATAATCGATATAGGCCGAGGTGATCGCCCTGATCTTCTCCCTGCCGGGGGCGGCTTTACGGCTCCCCGCTTTCACAAAAGCCTCGCACTCCGACTGGAAGTCCCTGACGCACTCAAAAACCAGGTCGTTGATATCCCTGAAATAGTTGTAAAGGGTCGCATAAGAGTATCCTGCCTTTTCAGCCACGCTCCGCGTGCTGACGCTTTTGAGCCCCTCCCCCTTCAGCAGCTCCTTTGCCGCATCGATGAAATAGCCCCGCATTCTTTCCGATTGGATCTGTTTGTTGTCCATTATCAATATTCATATATTTAACACTGCAAATATATTTAATATTGTTAATACCGGGGAGAAAACAAGGAAATATTTTTCAATGAGTTCAATTACAACATGATAACAGGCACGGGCATGATCCCCCGGCTCATAGTAAATTTGATATACGGAGGATAATGGCCTGTTATGCTGTTCTCACGCAAAGCGCCGGGACCCTCGCATGGTTCAGTACCTGCTGTGAAAAGGGGCCGGGAAAAATAACCGGCCCCTTACCATTTCCTGGTAAAGGGCAGCGGCATGCGCATTCTCACCAGCAACATCATAGGAGCGATCACGTAAGGCATGTTGAAGGCAAGGAATTTTGCAGGATCCTGGCATTGCCATTGCGGTTCGCCGAAGAATTCAACCCCGCAAACCACAATGCCGGTGAGAACCGTGATACAGGTTGCATACATGACTGCCGGCAGCCTGATCCAGTTTTTCCCTTTAACCAGCGCATATACAAGCAACAGGTAAAAGGGGCCGTAAACGAAAGCCGACAGCCCTGCGACAAACTGCATCCACACAGGAGGAGTGAGGATCAGGGGATCGCAATTATGGGCGTACCAATAGTTTCCCCTAACCCAGAAGTTGGGATGAATCGGGCTCAGGGGGATCGCCAATCCCGTGATGGCATCCGATACAATGGAGGTGAAGACAAAAACGGTGAAGATGAGGATGAAGAAATAATCGCCTTTCCTTTGTGAAAGGGGCAGGTTCGGCAAACTTTGTTCCATCGCGTTATTTTTGGCGGCAAAAGTAAACCTTTATGCCTTCAGGGTGTATCTCCTTTTGTCTATAAAAACAAAATAGTTTAACACAAAAATCAATGCCAGGAAACCATAAAAAACCAATTCCTTGAACTGGATGATATATTTTTCAGGCAGGGTTAAAATGATCAATGAAATCGAATTGAAATATACCAGGACACTGACAGTAATCATGCTCGACCATTCAATGATGGATCTGTTGGTCTCATAGGTCGTCCTGTAAATTTTATAGTAAAGGAAATTTTAGGGATTTATCATTTGCCTGCAATTTTGTCCCGGTTAAACCCTTGGCAACATGGATGTCCGGATTGACCTGGCCGGAACACAAACGGGGTTATCCTGATGGATATGTTCTCTTACCGGCATTACTGATCATTTAATCCCTTCCCGTTGAGAATCTGCTGCATGCATTTTTCAACCCTCGACTCCCGGGTTTTCGATTGTTTGGGTGCCGAAAAATAAAGATTGTACGCTCTTTGCCGTCCCTGCGTCAGTGCGCTAAAAGCAGTTTTAAGGGCAGGGTTTTCATCCAGCTTTTTTTGAAATTCTTCAGGAAAAAGGAGATCGGTGTTCTTAATAAAATCGACTTTCATACCGCTTTTTTCCAATTCAATGGCTTCACGGATATAGGCTTTCAGGACGGGTTCCATCCCAACTATTTCCCTGGCACCGGTGAAGCGGACCTGGCGCCCTGCCTGTACATTTTCCGTTTGCCTGATCAGAATGCCATGGGTGTCATGTAACAATGCACCCTTGAAAAACAGGAGTGCACAGTATTCTTTGAATCCATGTATTAAAACAATGTTGCTATTCTGAAACATGTAGCATGGTACACCCCACTTCAGCTCTTCGGTGAGCTGACAGTCAAGGATGATCATTCGCAATTTCTCAAATTCTTCCCGCCATTTCCTGGCTTTACTTAAAAACTGGTCAACCCCTGGATTCATCCTGTTCAGTTATTGATATTTATTTTAATCCGGATTATCTGCCAAAGGCAGGAAAAATTCAACTTTGCCGCACCGGGGGCAAAAGTATATGTCGAACGACTCCCGGTTTATCAGTAATTCAAAAGCGTTTCCAAGGGCCCCGGTCCTGGTCCCCTCGTGAAACTTACTGTTTCCTTTGAAGAACATGGGCGCCTTACATCTTAAACAGTCGATGTTCAGTGTGCCCGGATAATCGAATGAGCCGGCGGAATTATTGCCCGGTCCAAGTTTATGGTGACAATTAGGGCAGAATTTGAAGGAACCGTCAACCTCTACATTGCAAAATGAGCAAACTTCGGAAAATTCCGTTTTAGGAACGATCCTCTCTTCCGAAAAACTGTATTGACAATTCCAGCACAGGTCGGAACCATCTTCAATTTCTGATTTGCAATTCGGACATGTTTTCATATGATAATATTTATTTTTTTCGGGCCATATGGAATATCCCTAAATTATCATTCAGGGTTTGCATGAACGCTGTTCTTATGGATATTTCATGTGATAATTTTCATTTTTTGGGGGCCACATGGAATAACCATAAATTATCATTCACGGTTTGCATGAATGCAGTCCTGATGGTTATTTCATGTTCAATGTCTGTTTGATTGTTTTTAACTAAGCACCTCTAAAATTAATATCATTCCTTTTGCGTGATTCCAGGGTAAGTAATTTAATGCATATATAATGTCATTAAAACCATGATTGTTCCTTATATGCTGAATATTCAATGCCAAATTTTTCGGTCAGCACCTTTTCTTCCTGCTTCATGCGTTTTATCTGCATGACAATAACGAGAGCCCAGGCTATCAAGAGGGGAAATACCTGTGTGATGAATATGATCCCTAACAGGAAAATGGTTCCAAACAGGTAAACTGGGTGCCGTATTTTCTTATAAATCCCGGTTTTCACTAGTTTGTTCGCTTCTGCGGATGCCTGGAACGAGCCCCCGAGCTGTATTCGTGCAATCGTGAACAAAATGGCGGAGGGGACCAGCAAGAATATGCCTACATAAGAAAAGATGTTTGACAGCCCGCCTTTCTCCAGGTAAAACCACAGGAAAAAAAATATAAAGGCAATAACCATGACCAGGGTCAGGTAGTTGAACAGGTAATTTCTGGTTTGTGTTTTCATTTTTGATTGTTATTCCCGGTGTTTAATTATTTGATCCTGTTCTCTTCCCATTTATGTATATCGGCGTTGTTGATTTCCTGGAGTCTTATATTTTCATCATATCTGAAACAAAGATATGAAATGCAAATCCAGAATAGCAACCCGGAAACCACAAGAATTAACTTTTGTTTGAATTTGACTTTAGAATTGGAATCACGTAAATAGACAAGATCCCCGATCTGACGCCAAACAAATATGGAATCGATAAAAAATATTCTGACCATCTGAAGAGTTGAATATCTTTCAACTTACTTTAATTCAGCATCCCCGCCATTTTCTGCTGTTAAGACAAGCCTGTCAATATTGTTTGTACTATAGGTCATCATTTGTTCCTGCATTCCGTTGTGCAAATTCCATGATCAATAGCATTCTTAAATCCAAAACGACTACAATACCCGGGGTTACCAAAAAGGGATAATCATTGGCACTTTGGATTTATAATCTGTAAACTCCCGGCCAAAATCCTTAAACAACCTTCGTTCTTCTGTTCTCTTTAGATACAAAACAACAAACGGAATGAAAAATACCAAAAACAGGAAACAGGTCAATGAAAAGTAAAATATCGATATTGAAAGATATACACTAAGCATCCCGAAAACCATAGGATTCCTCGTATATTTATATGGCCCTGTAATTACCAGTTTCCGGGTTCGCGGACTGATCGCATAGTTGAAGACATCTGCCGGACCACCTTTACCGATGATTAATAATGAAATATTGGACCATACAGCAAAGAAAACACCAACCATAAAAAACGGCACAGATACACAAAGACGTACAAATAAACTAATTACCGGCTTGGTCCACCACAGGTGATCAAAATTCAAAGATATAACAACAAGAAGAGATGGAAGGAGAATCAAAAAAACTGTGACGCCGATTATATAACCCAAAATTAACCGAACGAATTTCATATTTAACCAGTGTTTCAATCCAGGAAATCAATTCATGATTATTAATTTCGAAGTCATTCTCTCATTTCCCTGGATAATGGTTAAGAAATAGATCCCGGGGTGACAGCCCGACAATTTAATATCAGTATTATCCTGACATGCTGTTTGTGAATAAACTTCCTGCCCCGTCAGATTAGTGATTTTTATATCTCTTTTAACGGTATTTTTAACAAACCTGAGACAAAAATTCCCATCGGAAGGGTTCGGGTAAACCGGCATTTTCAGAAAAGCATTTGGTAGTTCATTGATTGATGCTGCGTTGGTGGTGATGTTGAAATGCGAATATTGCGAAACGAAGATGTCTTCCGGTGAGGCAGCTGAGAGAAAATGTGTTGCATTCGTAAGATCAAGATCAATTGTATTGAAAAAATGACCGCAAATCACAGCGGTATCACCATGCAGGCCAAAACCCCCGATAAAGTCGTTATAACTGCCGCCCAGGAAGGTCGCGCAGGCCACGTAATTAAATGATGAATCATATTTGGCTATGTAATTTCCAAAACCCCCATTTGTTAAAATTACACTGCCAGCCGGGTCAAAATTTGCCGAGAAATTCAGGAATCCTGCTGTAAATATTTCCCCGTTGGCATTGGTCCTTATAATGTAAGGAGAGGGGCCATTATTAATAAAATGCTTAACCCAATCTGCATTGCCGGATGTATCGATCTTTGTAATAAATTCCCGCGCCAGATGGTCATATGTATTCGGGTATACCATTGTTGAATCATAATTGGAAATGGTAACAGTATCGTTCATCCTGTAAAAATGAACAGTTCCCCAAAACCTGCCGCTCAGCAGAATTTTCCCGTTAATATCATAATTGATATATCCCCCGATAAAACCGTCAGCAGTTCGTGCAATGGTTTTCGAAAAATCAAAATCCCCGTTCCCCCCGATTTTATTGAATCTTAATGAATCCTGGTAATACGGGCTATATTCGAAGGGATTTTTACAGTTGTTTACAGAGAATAAAGAGGTGGCAATACCGGACACCGGCATCCCCGGCAAGGGCTTTTTCCAGGCCGGATAACCATTGGAATTGAATTTTCTAAGGGTGTCGTTTCCCAGCAACCAGGTATAAACCTCCAGGGATTTACCGGGAAATATCCTGACCCTTGGAGGCACGGTCAGATAATTGTTTCCGTCACTCCCGATATCTCTCACCCACTTGAATTGCCCGTTCGAATCATATTTTGCCAGGAAGTAACGCATTGTTGACGTGGATAATACGCTGGTGCCGGGGCCGGGATCAAAATCAACGGTCCCGGTGTAGTTTCCGCTGATATACACATTTTTTTCAGGATCTGTTTTTATTGCCAGGCCTGTTTCCCAGTTACTGTTCCCTAAGCCGAAGGCCCAGACCAGGTTAAAATCGTGGTCATATTTTGCAAAGTAAATATCAGAAACGTCCGTCCCACTTGATTGTAAAAAGAATGCGGTTCCATTTGGATTAAAATTCACACTGTTGCAAAATCCGCCGGTTAAATAAATATTTCCTGCATTGTCGTTTGCAAGATCATAACATTCGTCGATATAGGTGCCGCCGGTTTTAAAAGCCCAATCGAGCAGCTGCGGAAAACAGCCCGGCGAAATAAAATTGAAGAGCAATAAAAAAAAGGTTGTCTTTTTCATGTTTCTTTCAAGTTATGCAAACACACTGCATCAAATATATTTATATTTTTTCAGCTTTAGTAACAAAAAGTAAAACATCGGTATGATGATGCCCGTTTTGCGCTCCGTAAAACGATCCTTTAATTTTAATATTCTTATTTACAAATTGATGAAGGTTAACCGGCATGTGCGGGGCCAGTTGAAACCTGGTGATGTTTTTTACTGTTTCATCGAAACCCCCTGACACATCGGCCCCTTTTGATCTTTGAATTACATTAATTGGCCTGACGGGGTAAAATATATAACAATACTCTTTTTCGTCTGTTTCCGGGCTTTCCCCAAAACCGGGAGGACCATAATACAGTTCCACCTTAAGTTTCCCTGTAAGAACAGAGGTGTCGGGCTCAAAATAATAATCAGCTTCCGGGATGGTTGATACAACATGGACCGGGTCCATAACCCCGGGTTTTTTACCCTTCCTTATTTGTTCCCCGCTGCTCCCGGCCGGCATATTGTTGCCTTCTCCCTGGATATTGATGCGTTTCAGTTCGACAACCAAGCTATCACCATTGATCAGGGTCAAGCTGTTACTGTTAACTTCTGTTTCTTCATTTGTCTTTTCATTGAAGGTCCTTTCATCCCGTAATTTCAGGGATTCGTGTTTAACATGCTTTTCGTCATATTCAACCTTGATTTCCAGGGAGAATGGTTTGTAACCTTTTCGGCCTATTTCTAAAATTTGTGGTGATTCGAAATATTTTAACCGGAATCGCCCGTCAGTATCTGTAATTACGGAATTACCTGACCTGGAATCTTTCACTAATACGCTGTCTAAAGGTATTTTCGACTCCCCGTCAACAATTACCCCAATTGTTTGATGTGGAGTTCGATCCATGCAGCCAAAAACTCCTGGTAAAAGAAAAAAAAGCAGAATTTTATGAAATCCAGTTTGCATGTTTTTTATTATTGGTAATAACGCCCGTTTGCAGTATTCCGTTGCCAGCGGCTGAAGCTATTTTTCGCCCTTAAAGAGTGCATAACCGATTTCGCCCGCAATGACCGCCTTAAAAAATTCGCTTTCATTTTGAAAAACCTTTACAACTCCTTTTATTCCATATTTAGTAAAAATCCTGTATGCCGTTATGGCTTTTTCCTTCGGGCTCATAACATCCCGGTAATGGGTAACTTTTCTGTTTTGCCTGATATTCCAGAACATTTCCGGCTTGCTCCATTCTTCAAATTCAGATTCAATATTTTTCGCATCCGCTTTTAACAGCATGTTTTCCCACTCTTTAAACTCCAGAGGTGTTGTTCCGTATCTTTCGGCAAGTTCAAATTTCCTGGCTTCTGCAAGTGGTTTTCTCCAGGCAGATTCATGTATGGCGATGGCACCACCTTTTTTTACTGTTCTAACCATTTCGTTTAACACCCTCTGTGAATCGTCAGGAATGCCCACGGCACATTCGTTAATCACGATGTCGAAAGCATTGTCTTCAAATGGCAATTTTTGAGAATCTCCCAATACAAATTTCACCTTTTCCGACAACCCCTTTTCATGGGCTCTTTGCCGTGCAGTATTTATCATCTCTTCCGAAATGTCAAGCCCAGTAACATTCACACCGAATTTTTCCGCATAAAAAATACTTTGCGTCCCTCTTCCGCTCGATACATCAAGCACATTCAGGCCACTTTGCATTTTAGTAATTTCTGCAGTTCTTTTTGTCAAATGGTAGCCCCCCGGGTGCAAGATTTCAATTCCCCCGATTTCTATGGCATCTTCAATGGTTGGTTTATGAATACCTTCTCTTTGCATAATGTAGTTTTTTCCTGCAAAGTTGATCCTGGCAGATGAATATTAAAAGGACATTTGTCCTTAATTACCTGATGCAATCTCTTTTCTTATCCTCGACAGGGTTCTTCCCGTTATGCCCAGATAGGAAGCAATATCTTCAATTTTAGCCTTTTGCAATACCCCGGGCTGCTCATTCAACAGTCGCAGATACTTTTGCTTCGCGGTTTCGCTATTCAGGACAGAGGCGTATTTTTCTAAAATAATGTATTCTCCTTCAGCTATTTTTCTTCCAATGTATTGCCAGGTAATGCTTTCAGCGTAAAGTTTGTTTAAATCATCCTTGCTTATTACTAACAAAACGCAATCCTCCAAGGCCTGCAATGATAATTCCGAAGGTTTTTCAAGTATAAAACTTCTGTATGATGTTGTAAAGCTGTTTTCAGAACAAAAGCACATGGTTGTATTTACACCTTCCCGGTTTATATAAAATGTTCTTAATGTGCCCTTTAAAATAAACGCTACCTGTTTGCAAATCTGATTTTGGTTAATAAAATAATCGTCTTTTTTTATAATAATTTCCTTGAAATAGTGGATTGATTTTTCAAATTCTTCATTTGAAATTTCCGATATGGTTCTTAAATAATTCCTGAATTTTTCCAATTTGATTTTGAGTTTATTAGTACACCATGATCTGAATGCTCAGCCGTTAGCACCCTGCCTGCATCCGCAGTGAGGGAATTTCCTGTTTTATGTCTGATCGGCCCTCCTGATTTTCAAGTTTGTTGAATGACAACCGCCCTAAGTCACGCGAAATGCAGGTAAGCTGATTGTCAGTCTCCATGAAAAATGAACTTTTGCCTAAGCGACCAGGAATTGCCTTTATTTGTTGAGAACCTTAAAATACCATCGGGTATCGAATAATAAATTTTAATTATTTTCTCATAACCAGCCGGCAAATGTGACCCTTCCAACAGGTAAACATGGTGATACAGGTTATTCCCTATAGTTATCGTGTCATAAAAATCATCGATGTTCGATCCGGGAAACCCGGGATAGTTGTACAGCGTATCTTTTTGAAAAGCAAAATAACCGTCAAACGGGTAAATTGTGTCGCCCGGAAGGCCCAGGCCAATGTGCATCCCGTTTTCCTTATAGTTCGAATCAAAAGGGTAAGGCACGGTTTCACTGAACCAGATGAATTTTTTTGTTGAGTTGTAAAATCTTGTTACCGAGTATTCTGTTTTATAATAATTTCCAAGACATTCAATGTTCCCGAGACTATCCGGTTCGTTTTCACTTGCTGTCTGAAAGGCTGTTACCTGCTCCGTGCATGTATATGTCGCCAGGGTGTTGAGGGTTTCATTAATGAAGACAAGTGAATCATGAAGATGGTAAGGCTGTATTAACAATTCCTGCGGGGTGAAACTGATTGTACCATGATTAATTTCAATACAATTTGATTCATTACCAGTTTCCCTGTGTTTTTTGCAACCAATCAAAAGAAGGATCAATGCTAAATAAAAAACGGTTGAACTTATCTTCATGGTTCCATAACGTGCTAATCGTTAACCACAACGCCCCGCTTGCATCAGCAGGCGCAGGGCTTGCCTGTCGTTTCTTTTTGTCACCACGGGCTTGGGCCGGCTTGCCAGAACCAGTGAAATTAATCAAATTATTTTCTGATAAATGACAATATCTGGAATTTTATTGAATACAGATGAGTGACTGCATGCCTCCGGGAAAACGCCAGCATTGCCGGGATGAAGGCTCTACCTGCCGTTTTTACTTTTGTCCGAGTAAAATTATTAAGTTTTTGTTCAACTCTGTTTTCTTCTTTCCAAGTAATGAAAAAAAATCGGAGTCGAATCTCTCAACTGTTACAATTGCCTTTTTTATTAATTCCCTGCCCTCTTTTGTTAAACCAACTGTTTTAGCTCTTGTGTCGGTCAGGTGTTCCTGCCTTTGAAGAAATCCCTTATGCTGCAATGTTCTCAGGACTGTTGATGTTGTCATTGGGTCAATCTTTGTATGATTTGATAAAACCACTTGAGTTACTTCGTATTTATGAAGTGTTAACCAGTGAATACTTGCCAATAATACATACTGGGAATGGGTTAGCCCATATTGCCCCAATGCTTTTTTGATTTCCCTCTGCCAGAGATTAGTTACCTGCCACAGTAAAAAACCCGAACTTTCTTCAGCCTTTTCTACACTAAAGGTGTTGTCTGTTGATTTCATAATTTTGCTGCCGCCTTTATTTGTTCCTGCATGTCTGTTGAAAATGAGTTTGCAATTTTCCGAGCAACAAGTCTCACCCAAAGAAAACTCAACAAACCTTTCATGGTTATTGAATTTGTAACTTTCAACCCATCTTTGGTTTCTTCAAATGAATGATTGTCATACATTTTGGCTAACGGGAAGGCTGTAACATCAAGAAAATTTTTATTTTCAATGGTTTCAAGCAGTTCTACTTTTACATCCGGCCCACCTTTCGGCCGGAGAATAAAGTGATTTCCTTTTTCAAATTTGCCTTCCATCCTGGCAAATTCAATTCCATTATCCCAGGTATGCCAATTATTCACATCGGCAAACAGTTTCCACATTTGTTCTTTTGTAACATCTTTCGTTACGATTGTATGAGATCTTGTCCACATAAACACTTTTGTTAATAGTTAGAATATTATTATCCGTGCAAAGATAATATGTGTACATATATTATGCAAATATTTCACTGTAAAATACTTTTCTTGTCAGTCGAATGCCTTTGCCTTCATTTTTGTAAACGGAATGATCATGGGTACTTCCCTTTGATACCGGATGTAGGCTTCTCCAAATTCGAGAACAAGTTTTTTCTCCTCCAGTATTGTTCCTATTATAATATAAACTGTCAGCACTATGTTAACAACTATGTCCGACATTTTTGATGTATGGCACCATAAATAAATGATCAAAGCAAAATACATGGGATGTCTCATAATTCCCAACAGGCCGCGTTTCTTAATCTCATTCGATGGGTTTTTCTCTGTTGTTTTTGCAAAGTTCATAATCTGGCGGATTCCGAAAAATGATAAAGAATCATAATCAAAGAAAAAAGCCCAGAAAAACATGATTAATGAACCATATACAAGGATATCCCTTAAAATATCCATGTAGTGTCCATAAACGATAATGACTTGATTATCCAACTGTCCCGTAAATTTTATTAAAGGAATAAGCAAGAATAATGACACCAAAATATAAAACACCCTGTAGAAGGCATAATATTTCTTTAACAACCGGGTCATCAGGCTGGTGAATCCAATACTTATAAGGTAACTGTGAAGGGCACAGTATCCTGCCCACAAAAATGCAATTAATAAAAATTTCATAGTTTGGTCCTCCCAGGGTTTTAGTTTGTTCGTGGCTGTTTCGGTTTACTTCAAATCAGACATTACCAGTCGGATTTTTTATTTTCAAGTACAGATTTTATAAAAGCATTGGTCAGAACGGTAAATTGCTGGTCAAATCCCTTATTGACTTTTTTAATATCAATAAATTTTGCGGTTTCAAGCGGGGAATCATAAATCCTTGACCCCACATAATGCAGCATGAACGATTCGCAAAGCAGCCGGCACTTATTGTCTTTTAAATAGATGGAAAGTTTGAAGTTAACCTGTGCGACTCCGATATAAAGCGAAATGCCAATAGTAACATCTGTCCTGATTTCATTAAATCCGGAATCATCAAATACCACCGTATTATCCGAGGTTCTGACAGTGGAAATGACCCAATTCTTCGCACGTTTATATAAGTCCTGTTTTGATACATCCTTTACATTTATCACTGTATCATAAATATAGCTTCCCGATTCGGCCGTGTAAAGCGTCAGCGGAGGTTTTTTGTTTTTAATGTTCTGAGAGGATACACTAATACCGGCAAATAGAAAAATCACCAAAACAGGGAATGAGATAAGTTTTTCCATCAACTTTGATTTAATGGTTCATACTAAATATAAATGATTCCAAATCATTCAAATGACAGACGAGATCAGGCCTCCCAGCACACTGCATCCAATCACATAAATAATATTTATCAAAACATGAATAGTTGTATTAGTCACATTTTCCCTGAATTTAATCAGGTTTTCTGCAATCATTACAAACCAGAAACAAAAAAAAATAAATGTTACGGGAAAGAAAACAACCTTATCTAGAAAAATGTAAAACAGGGGCATTATCCATATATCGTGCAAAATCAAGCCGCTGAACAAAAATGTAAGCAAAGAGGAAATCACACCGTTGAGTTTCCTTGCAACCGGCCTGTTGACATTTTTGGATAAAAAATATCCAACCAGCGGGTTCCAGTTTCTCCAAAACAACCTGAAGGATGGCGATTGAAATGCTTTGTTTACGGAAGTCCTGAGTTGCCCCATGGCACCTGATGTCCCAACGATTCCCTTTATGTATTCTTCAATAGTCATCACGTTATTAAAGTTTACAACAATGAGGCCCGGGTTTCTCCAACAGTATAACTTTCAACTGGCGTTCCAGGTGCTGTGCCGGCCAGGCTGTTGAAACCAAAAGTTGCCAGCCGGTACCTGAGTTTATTAATTGATCATATGTTTGTATTAGCACTATCTACCCTCCGGAGGAAAGCGCGTATCAGTGATCTTTTGATTTTTTGTCCTGACAAAAGGCATCGTTCTCTCTTTTCCTTTCACTACTCCTGTTAAAATTAATTCGCCTGCTGTCAATTTTTTTATTTTGTAAGTTTCTCTATCATTAATATCAGCCGTTCCCGGAGAATTAATATAACCCACACTTTTTGAAAATGTAAAAGTCACAGTCGTATCCAAATTGTTAAATTTCCATTTTCCTAATCGTTCGTGACCAAAGCCACAAGTAAAGGGGTCTTTGAAAACTACGGTAGTATCCGGGTTGATGTTCAACTGGTACCAGCCCCCTCTGTTAATGTCGGCTTGTATTACTTTTCCATACAGGTCAATTTTTCCCTGCGTCCATCTTTTAATTAGCTCTCCAAAGTCAACGTTACTTTGTCCTAAAACAAGAACTGACGTGGGAAACAGAAACAAAATCAGTAAGTATTTCATTGTTTAACTTATATATTGACCATGACCTGGAGAACCTGTTTGTCCCAAAATTGGGTGATTAACAAGAAAAACAAATATGATAAAGATTACCGTTCTCATTTTGATTATAAAAGCCTTGCTGCTATCGGTCCGACAGCGGTTATGTACTCGGATAATTTTTGCTTATCAGGTTAACTATCTTCTCTGCTTTGTTTATTACCTGATTATATCTGTCAATTAGTTGTGGCCAGGGAATTAAATGTTTTGACAAATACTTTGCTTTAGGCTCCGTCAAAGTTTGCCACAAGGCCGGATTATTATAAAAATCCTTACAATTATCCGTTACGAAATTAACCAAAGCGGTATGCTGGGCGATCCAGTCTTCTTCAGATGTTTGCAATGCGGGGACTATTTCCTGGTAATAATCCAGGATATCCTGCGTCAGCGTGTCGTTCTCAATAGTAAGGATTTTCCCGGCGGAAAGAAAGCCCGTGAACCTGCTTTTATGCACGCGAAAAAGGTTATACGATTCCAGGTAAGGTAAAGCCAGGTTAAGGGAATCCTGATCCGGTTTTACTTTCCTGTCCAGGTTCCCCAGGTAGGAATAGAGAAGTTTGTATTTTTGGTAAGTCTCCTGAGACCTCCTTGCATGATCTATGTCGGCCATCAGATCTTCTTTTAACCCTGCCAGGAACTCTTTAACCTGGCTCTGCTCATGATTGTGTTCACTCCTGTTATGAAACCAGACCGACAGCGATATAGCGATAACGATTATAATTACTTCAGTGATAAATTCCCTAAGCTTATGCCATAAGGTGAAATTTTTATTTCCCATTATCCTGAACACGTTTTTTATATGTTTAACAACTTCCTGTTCTGCCATATGCTGTAGTGGTTTTGAACTTGTCTCCCTAACCTGGTATTGAACAAACCTGCTGACTTAAAACAACAGAATATTATTCAAAATTATAAAATTCGTTTTTCAGTACCGTGATATTTTGCAAGCCCCCTATTTTGTTGTCTTGCTTCCAAGCTGTTTGCCCAGTTTCTCATATTCGAGGTCATTCGGTTCCCAAAGTTCCAATTTGTTTCCTTCAATATCAATAATGTGAACAAATTTCCCGTATTCAACAGTTTCGATTGTGTCGGCAATCGCAACACCTTCCTTTTTCAGTTCTGTAACAAGTGCTTCCAGGTTTTCTACACGGTAGTTTATCATAAAGTCTTTTGTTGAAGGTGCAAAATATTTTGTTGTCTCAGCAAACGGACTCCACTGCGTAAAACCTTTTTTTGTTGTGTCAGCCCCTTGTCGCCATTCAAACACCGCCCCATACTGGTTCGTATTTAAGCCAAGGTGCTTCTGATACCATTCTCTCATTTTCCCGGGGTCTTTGCACTTAAAAAAGATACCGCCGATGCCCGTTACTTTTTTCATTGTTGCCGGTTCGCCAGGTTGTTTTGTTATGATAGTCTTAAATGCGAAACCAAAACAGAATGATGTGGCAATTGCTAAAATTAATAATGTCGTTTTTTTCATTTTATTTTTTGTAACTAATCAGTCCTTTTTATAATGCGCGATTACATTCAGGGCTTGCAGCA